>DAIDTL010000054.1 GCA_027457225.1 Ferrovaceae bacterium | reverse complement strand
GTCCGGCCATCTGAGCCTTGATAAAACAGCTTTTGATCGTGCACGTGACCGGCAAATGTCTGGGTGGCATCGGTAGCCGCCAGAGACTCGGCAGCACTGTCTTCGTGATTAAGATATTTCCAGACGCCTGGCTCGGAAGCACTGGCGTGAACCAGCAGCGTATCGTCCATGCGATGAACCAGGGGGAGGCTCCTGATGAAATCACGGTGGCGCTGGGCGAGACGGGGTTGCGTCCATTCGATGCCTTGTCGGCCCATCTCGCTCATTCCCGCAGGGGGGCCTTCCACAACGGCTTCATCGTGATTCCCAAGCAGGACTGGGGTGCCCTGATCGGCCAACTCACTAAGACGATCCAGCACGGCACAGGGGTCTGGGCCGTAACCCACCAGGTCGCCCAGGAAGGCAAATTCGGTGGCACCGTTTTTCTGGGCATGCGCCATGCAGGCTTCCAGCGCTTCGATATTGGCGTGGATGTCGGATAACAGGGCAATTTTGGGCATACTTTACGGAACCGATCCTGAAAAGCTCAGGATTTGATTTAGATCAAATTTATTAATCTGGAAATGATCCATATTACGCCAACCTAGGAGGATTCCATTAAGTTATGGAACTGATTGCCCCGGATTTGATGCGCCGGTTTGACATTCCCGGCCCTCGTTACACCTCGTACCCGACTGCCGACAGGTTCATTCCTGATCCCGAGGGAGCTTCCCTGATCGGCGCGCTGCGAGATCGTGCCTCGGGACCGACGTTACCCATGTCCCTGTATATCCATGTTCCTTTTTGCGAGTCGGTCTGTTACTACTGCGCCTGTAACAAGGTCATTACCAAGGACCATGGCAAAGCCCAGGATTACTTGCGTTATCTCGAACTGGAAATCAATCAGGTCTCGGACCATTTGGCAGGACCCCGAGGGCAATTGTCACCCGTCTCTCAACTGCATTTTGGTGGGGGGTCTCCCACTTTCCTCAGTGATGCCGAACTCTCCGATCTGGTTGCACGTCTGAGGGCCCGGTTCGAGTTTGTCGCGGGTGCCGAATGTTCCATAGAAATCGATCCGCGTACGGTGAATGGTGCACGGTTAGCCCATATTCGCCAACTGGGTTTCAATCGCGTGAGTTTTGGCGTGCAGGATTTTGACCCGAGAGTGCAGGAAGCCATACACCGCGTCCAACCCTTCGAGCAGGTCGAGGCATTGATGAAGGAAGCGCGTGCATTGCACTTCGATTCCATCAATGTTGATCTGATCTACGGATTGCCGCATCAGGGTCCCACGTCTTTTGCACGGACACTGGAACAGGTCGTCAGGATCCGGCCGGACCGGATTGCCCTTTACGCCTATGCGCATCTGCCGGCACGTTTCAAGCCGCAGCGACGGATTGATGCTCTGGTCCTGCCGGGAGCGGATCTCAAGCTGCGTATGCTGGACCAGGCCATAGAGAAGTTCCTTGAGCAGGGCTACGAATATATCGGGATGGACCACTTTGCCCTGCCGGAGGATCTGCTGGCAAGGGTCAAACGAGAAGGCAAACTGCAACGTAACTTTCAGGGGTATCACACCAACGCAGGATCCGACCTTGTGGGTTTTGGTGTATCGGCCATCAGCCAGGTGGGGCGTGCCTATAGTCAAAATGTCAAAACTCTGGCGGAATACTATGCGGCGCTGGATCAAGGGCGGCTACCTGTGGAGCGGGGATTGACGCTGAACGACGATGACCTGTTGCGCCGCGAAGTCATCATGGGCCTGATGTGTCAGGGGCGAGTAAGCTTTGAGCCACTGGAACGTCGTTACGGTATCCGGTTTGCAGAATACTTTTACGAACCATTGGAACGAATTCGCGAATTTGAGAATTTTGGCCTGGTGGTTCGCAATGCAGCGGAAATCGAGGTTAGCAAAGCGGGGTGGTTTTTTGTGCGGGCCGTTGCCATGGCGTTTGACAAGTATCTTTGGCAGCACACTGACCATCACCGCTTTTCAAAAGTGTTGTAGTTGTCTCCTTAAGTGGTCTTTGCCGCCCCCAGCCTTTGCTGCGGGCGGTTTTCTTTTGTAAGGCATCCGGTGTTATCATTCCCGGTGAGACAAAACGTAACCATTGGCCGGAGGCACTGGTCGGGATTCGAGTGGAGTACACAATGAAACTGATTACTGCGGTCATCAAGCCGTTTAAGCTGGATGAGGTTCGCGAGGCGTTGTCCGAAGTCGGGATTTCGGGCCTGACTGTGACGGAAGTAAAAGGGTTTGGCCGGCAGAAAGGCCATACTGAACTATATCGCGGCGCTGAATATGTGGTGGACTTCCTGCCCAAAGTAAAGGTTGAGGTAGTGGTACCTGATAGCGCAGAAGACAAGGCTATCGAGGCTATTGTTCGTTCGGCGCGCACCGGCAAAATCGGCGATGGCAAGATTTTTGTGACGGAAGTCAGTCAGGCTGTTCGTATTCGAACCGGTGAAATTAACGACGACGCGGTTTAATCGGTCATTCCCAAAGCGGTGCGGAGTCGCATCGCTTTTTTCAATGCTTCGCTTGCGCTGTTTCCCAATACGGTAAAGTGCCCCATTTTTCGGCCTGGACGCGGGGCTTGCTTGCCGTAGAGATGCAGCTTGGCGTTCGGTTCCTGGAAAATCACTTCCCAAGGCGGCGTTCCATTGGCCCAGAGATCCCCCAGCAGGTTGACCATGGCTGCCGGTCGCAGCAGTTCGGGGTTACCCAGCGGCAGCCCGCACAGGGTGCGTACCTGCTGCTCGAACTGGCTGGTAACGCAGGCATCTAGCGTGTAGTGTCCGCTGTTGTGCGGGCGTGGCGCCATTTCATTGACCAGTAGGGTATCGAATCCGGTAACAAAAAACTCCACTGCCAGGATGCCGACGTAGTCCAGCCGGTCTGCGATGTCCGAAGCAATTTTGCAGGCGCGGGCTGCCAATTCGACGCGAATTCTCGCAGGTGCGATGGTGATCTCCAAAATACCATTCTGGTGGCGATTTTCCGCCACAGGCCAAAACATGATCTGGCCATTCGCACCACGAGCGAGCAGCACAGAAATTTCCAGACGCAGAGGGATGAGGGTTTCGATGACAACAGGCAGCAGGGAAGGTTGATCGGCCAGAGCCTGCAGGGCTTCGTCGGCAGATTGTACCCGGACCTGTCCTTTGCCATCGTAACCAAAGCGTGCCGCCTTGATAATGGCGGGGTATTTGATGTCGGCGATGGCCCGATGAAACGCTTCAGGAGTGCGTGCAACCACGAATGGCCCCACAGGAATTCCATTGTCGCGGAAGAACGATTTTTCCAGAATTCGGTCCTGGGCAATGGCGACTGCGCTGGCTGCGGGGCGCACCGGACAGTGTCTGGCCAGGGCGTCTAAAGAGGACGATGGGGCATTTTCAAATTCTGTGGTGACCGCGGCACAAGTTCGTGCAAGGATGTCGAGTGCCATGGCGTCATCATAAGGGGCGCATAGATGGCGCGTGGCAAAATGAGCGGCTGGGGCGTTTGGGTCAGGATCGAGCACAACCACGTCATAGCCCATGGTCCGGGCTGCGGTGGCAAACATCCGACCCAACTGACCGCCACCCAAAATGCCCAGGGTGGTATGTTGGTCGCTCATCATTCAGGAGGCAAGGTCATTGCACGTACGGTACTGACAAGTTCGGCGCGATAGTCATCCAGTTGCTTCAAGAGCGCAGGGGCATTGCGAGACAGCATGCTGATGGCGAAAAGGGCTGCATTGGTGGCGCCCGCTTCACCGATAGCAAAAGTAGCCACGGGAATTCCTTTGGGCATCTGAACGATGGACAAAAGAGAATCCTGACCGGCCAGACTGGTGCTGGGTACCGGAACCCCCAGCACGGGAAGGGTGGTTTTGGCAGCCAGCATTCCCGGCAAGTGAGCTGCCCCGCCCGCTCCGGCAATGATGCAAGCGAGACCACGGGCGCGCGCCTGGGTTGCGTATTCAAACATTAGGTCTGGCGTGCGATGGGCCGAGACTACGCTGGATTCGTAAGGAATGCCAAAACGTTCCAACATGCGAGCGGCATGTTCCATGACGCTCCAATCGGAGTTGCTGCCCATCACAATCCCAACCAATGGTTCAGCCATGGCAGATCAGTCCACCAAGCCGCGCGCCTCGGCCACCTGGCCGCGGTAGGAATCGAAAATGAAGCGTAGGGCATCTGCCATGTTTACTTGAGGCGCCCATTCCAGGTCGGCCTGGGTATTGGTGATTTTGGGTACGCGATTCTGCACATCCTGATACCCCTTGCCGTAGTATGCCTCGGACGTCGTCTCCACCAGTTTTACGCGCTGTGCCGTCTCGCGGTACTCCGGGTATTCCAATGCCAGCTTCAGCATCATCTGGGCCAATTCCCTGACCGAGTAGTTGTTGACAGGATTACCCACGTTGTAGATTTTTCCGCTGGCCACACCGTTTTTATTCTCGATGATCTTCATTAAAGCCGAAATCCCGTCATCAATATAGGTGAAGGCGCGTTTTTGCGTGCCTCCATCCACCAGCTTGATATTTTCGCCGCGCACGATATGTCCAAAAAACTGGGTGATGACGCGCGAGCTGCCCTCCTTGGGGGTGTGGATGCTGTCGAGTCCGGCACCGATCCAGTTGAAGGGACGGAACAATGTAAAGTCCAGGCCGTCCTGCATGCCATAGCCCCAGATCACGCGATCCATCAGCTGCTTGCTGCAGGAATAGATCCAGCGCTGTTTTTCGATGGGGCCCAGAACGAGATCGGAGTGATCGGGATCAAATTCGCTATCGCGACACATGCCATACACTTCGGAAGTGGATGGAAAGAGGATGCGTTTTTTGTGCTTGACGCAACTGCGGACGATTGGCAAGTTGGCTTCGAAATCCAGTTCAAATACCCGCAGTGGCTGTTGTACATAAGTCGCTGGGGTTGCAATGGCCACCAGCGGTAGTACCACATCACATTTTTTGATGTGGTATTCGATCCATTCCTTGTTGATCGTGATATCGCCTTCAAAGAAATGGAAACGCGGATGGTCGAGCAAGTCGGATAGCCGTTCGCTCTGCATGTCCATCCCATAGACGTCCCAGTCGGTGTTGTTGAGAATCCGTTGACTAAGATGGTGGCCAATGAACCCATTGACCCCGAGAATCAGAATTTTTTTCATGTGATCCAGTCGCAAATTAAACGACAATTATACCAGACCAACGGGGCGAGACCTCAAGGGCCCTCGAGGTCTCACCCCGTTCAATCCTGGGGATGCACACCATGGGGAAAGCGTCGTTGGAATGTCAAAGTGTCCAGGGGTTGCCCATCCAGCTCCATTTTCAGAATGTAGAGCGGTTCGCCATCTCCACCCGTGGTGCGGGCTATGGCGTTGTGGTTCTCCTGCAGGCTGGTACGCAGGATGCGTGCGGTTTGGCCCTCCAGGATAGTGAATGCACCGGGATAGGGAGGAGCCACTCCGCGCACGAGGTTATGGATCGTGCGGGCAGGTTGACGCCAGTCAATGCGTCCCTCTTCAGGGCGGCGTCCGCCATAGTAGGAACCTGCGGTCAAATTTTGGGCTCGGTGGAGGGCCTGCCCTGCGATCAAAGGCCCCAATGCATGTTTCAAGGCTTTTACACCCGCATTGGCGACTTGCTGGAAAACGTCAAATGCCGTGTCATCCGGTCCGATGCTGACGCGCTCTTGCGCCACGATGGCCCCCTGATCTGGTTTGACGGTCATGGCGTGGAAGGTGGCACCGGTTTCAGTTTCGCCCAGAATGACCGCCCAATTGATGGGAACCCGACCACGAAACTTTGGCAGCAGCGATCCATGCAGGTTATAGGCCCCCCGGCTTGGCAAAGCCAGCAACTCGGCACCCAGCATGTGGCGGTAATAAAAGGAGAAAAGAAATTCTGGGTTGAGTTCACGAATCGTTTCGATAGTGGCCAGATCGTTGGGATCGTCCGGGGTAATGAATGGAATATGGTGCATCCGGGCGAGATCGGCAACGCTTTCAAACCAGATATTTTCTTTGGGGTTGTCGCTATGGGTCACCACGAGAGGGACTTCAATGCCGTATTCCAGAAGCACCCCAAGACAGCGCGCGCCAATCGTGTGATACGCAAAAACGACGGCGCGCGTCATGCGGCAATCATCTCTGAGGCGTCTCCCCTGAATGGGGGTTATTGCCGGGTGGCGCTTCCAGGATGGCCTCGATCAGGAAGCGGGGGCGACCGCGGACTTGTTGGTAGATACGCCCGACGTACTCGCCTAGTAGCCCAATACCGAACAAGAGGATGCTGATCAGGAAGAACGTGATGGCGAACAGGGTAAACAGGCCTTCGGCTTCCGGTCCGACGACCAGGCGCCGAATGAACAGATACACCACAAACAAGCCTGATAGCAACGACAATACCATGCCCAATAAGGAAAACAGCTGTAGGGGCATGACGGAAAATCCGGTCACGAGGTCGAAGTTGAGCCGTACCAAGCTGTACAGAGAATACTTGGATTGGCCTACGGCTCTTTCTTCGTGCTTCACTTCCACCTCGGTTGGATTGGATGAGAATGTGTAGGCCAGTGCCGGAATGAACGTATTGACTTCATTGCAGGAGGCAATGGCGCGGACAATCTTGCGATCATAGGCCCGCAGCATGCAGCCTTGATCTGTCATCTGGATCCGCGTGATGCGCTCGCGCAACCGGTTCATCAGGCGCGAGGCCCAACGCCGCCAGGTACTGTCCTGGCGGTTCTGGCGACTGGTTCCCACGTAATCGTAACCGGCATCCATGGCATCGAGCAGTTTGCCGATTTCCTCGGGAGGGTTTTGCAGATCGGCGTCCAGCGTCACGATGCGATCGCCGCGGGCTTGTTCAAATCCAGCCACGATGGCCATGTGTTGACCGTAGTTGCCCTTGAGAAAGATGATCCGGGTGTCTCCGGGGCGTTTTTCGAACTGGCGCCGCAACAGGGCGGCTGAGCGGTCCGTACTGCCATCGTTGATAAAGACGATCTCGTAGGGCCTCTGC
>DAIDTL010000053.1 GCA_027457225.1 Ferrovaceae bacterium | reverse complement strand
GGCCCAACTGCTGGACAAACTGAAAAACGAAGCCAAAGTAATTTGAGGACTTGTTCATGACCATTCTCGTTGTTGCCGAACACGATAACCAGCATCTTAAAGCTGCAACACGTCATGTATTGACAGCGGCCCAAGCCATCGGTGGTGAAGTTCATGTGTTGGTTGCTGGACAGGGTTGCAGCGCGGTTGCTGAGGCTGCACGCACGCTGCCAGGAGTCACCTGTGTCAAGCTGGCACAAGGAGAAGCTCTGGCCAGCGCCGGTGCCGAGAACATGACAGACCTGGTGCTGCGCCTGGCGCGCGGGTACACCCATCTGCTTAGCGCTGCCAGCGCCATTGGCAAGAACTGGATGCCACGGCTCGCGGCTAAACTGGATGTGGCGCAAATTTCCGATATCATTCGAGTCGATTCGCCCGACACCTTTACTCGGCCCGTTTATGCTGGCAGCGTTTGGGCTACCGTGCGCTCCGTGGACCCCATCAAGGTTATCACCGTGCGAACCACCGCTTTCCAGGCCGTGGCTGAAACAGGCGGCACGGCCCGATTGGAATTGGTGACGGGTATGACCGATTCCGGGTTGTCGCACCGAACGGATCTTAGGCTCAACATCCTAAGCCGCCCTGAACTGGAAGCAGCACGCATAGTGGTTTCTGGAGGAAGAGGTTTGGGAAGTGCAGAGCGTTACCGTGAGTTACTGGAGCCTTTGGCAGACAAGTTGAATGCGGCACTAGGGGCTTCGAGAGCCGCGGTGGACTCGGGGTATGTACCAAATGATTATCAGGTTGGCCAGACGGGGAAAGTCGTGGCGCCGGATCTTTACATTGCGGTGGGCATTTCAGGCGCCATTCAACACCTGGCAGGAATGAAAGAGTCCCGGGTGATCGTTGCCATCAACAAGGATCCTGATGCGCCCATATTTGCAGTGGCTGACTACGGCTTGGTGGGGGATCTCAATCAGGTAGTGCCGGAGCTAACGGCGGCGTTATAGGTTGTATCAGACCGATTGCAACGGAATCCTGAATCCCTGGCGTTTGATGCGGTTATTGGCATCCACATAGACAAGTCGGGGTTCGAAGGTTTCGAGCTCTGCTTCAGTGTAGGAGGCATAAATTGCAATGATCAGGATATCTCCGACTTGTGCTTTTCGGGCAGCTGCGCCGTTGACCGAAATCATTCCGGAACCACGCTGTCCCCGAATGGCGTAAGTGGTAAAGCGATTGCCGTTGTTGACATTGTAAATGTCAATTTGCTGGTATTCACGAATGTCGGCGGCATCCAACAGATCTTCGTCAATGGCACATGAACCTTCGTAACCCAACTCTGATTGGGTTACGGTCACTCGATGAAGCTTGGCTTTAAGCATTGTCCGTTGCATGGGCCCTTTATCCAGGTAAGTTCATCATACTGCTGTAACACATACAGTCACGCAGGCAGTTTACGCAAACGCTCCCATTCCTGCCACAATTATTGCATCGCAGCAGAGTGTAATACTATCAGTATTTTCGACAACTTCAATAAGAAAAGGTTTATATGGGTGCCCCTAACAACCCGCCCCCTGTGGCGAATATAACCGAGCAGGTCCGGGCGGCCTTGGAAGAAGACGTCGGCAGCGGCGACCGCACGGCAGCACTGATGCCTGAAGCACTTTATGCCCACGCGACCGTGACAGTTCGTGAGGCTGCCATTCTGTGCGGGCAAGCCTGGTTTGAAGCCGCTTTTGAACAAGTGGGTGGGTCCGTCAAAATTGAGTGGCACACCGGGGAAGGGGCGCAGGTACAGCCTGACCAGACCGTGGTGACGGTACACGGGCCTGCACGGTCTTTATTGACTGCAGAACGAACGGCGCTTAATTTTCTGCAAACACTCTCGGCCGTAGCCACCCAAACACATCGTTTTGTGCAAGCCGTGGCAGGTTGCCGCGCCCAAATTGTGGATACCCGAAAAACCCTTCCCGGACTGCGTTTGGCTGAAAAATACGCCGTGCGCGTTGGGGGTGGCACCAACCATCGGATGGGTCTTTATGACGGAATCCTGATCAAGGAAAATCACATTGTTACGACCGGCGGTCTCGCCGCTGCCGTGGAAAAGGCCCTGGTTACCGCCCCCTCAGGCGTTTTTGTGCAGGTGGAGGTCGAGACGTTACTGGAATTGAAGGAGGCGCTTGCAGCAGGCGCTCCGATGATTCTTCTGGACAACATGACGCTGGCGCAGCAACATCAAGCGGTTGGCATGACCGGGGGCCGGGCAATTCTGGAAGTTTCAGGAGGGGTGACACTGGACACCGTACGCGCCATTGCCGAGACGGGAGTGGATCGGATTTCGGTTGGAAGCCTGACAAAAGACATTAAGGCAGTTGATTTTTCAATGATATTTCAAATAGATGAATAATATTATTGATGTAGAATATGAGCGTCCCGCTACCTGCGATACGCACCACGCCTGGGCCAGTCTCCCGGAAGAGCCTGCCCCTGGACGTCGCCAAGCGCTGCAAAGTCTGATCAAAGCCCAGCTTAAGGCCGAAAATGCAGTGCTGGTTTCTCATTACTATGTTCATCCAGATTTGCAGGATCTGGCCGAAGAAACCGGAGGTCTGGTGGCAGATTCTCTGGAAATGGCCCGATTTGGCAAAAACCACTCGGCCAGCACGCTGGTTGTTGCGGGGGTACGGTTTATGGGGGAGACCGCCAAAATCCTTTCCAATGAAAAAACCGTCCTGATGCCGACGCTCGAAGCCAACTGTTCGTTGGACCTGGGTTGCCCTGTGGATGAATTTTCAGCATTCTGTGAGCAGAACCCGGACCGAACAGTTGTGGTCTACGCCAATACGAGTGCTGCTGTGAAGGCGCGATCTGATTGGGTGGTGACCTCCAGTTGCGCCGTGGGTATCGTGAGACATTTGCATGAACAGGGCAAAAAGATATTGTGGGCACCCGACAAGCATCTTGGCGAGTACGTTCAATCCCAAACCGGAGCGGATATGTTGCTTTGGCGCGGTTCCTGTGTCGTTCATGACGAATTCAAGGCCCATGAACTGGCTGACTTGATACGTCTTCATCCCGAAGCAGCAGTCCTGGTTCATCCGGAGTCGCCTGCTGCAGTAATTGCCCTGGCAGATGTTGTCGGATCCACTTCAGCGATTTTGAAAGCAGCATCCACATTGCCTGCCCGCACGTTTATTGTGGCGACGGACAACGGCATGATGCATAAGCTGCGTCGGCAAAACCCCGGAAAACTTTTTATCGAAGCGCCTACAGCCGGCACCAGCGCGACTTGTCGTAGTTGTGCCCACTGCCCCTGGATGGCCATGAATGGCCTGGAAAACCTGTTGGAAGTGCTTCAGACCAGGGGCAATGCGATCGAGGTTGCGCCCGAACTCGCCGCAGCGGCCCGCAAACCGATTCAACGCATGCTTGATTTCACAGGGCCCCAAGCGGGCTCAGGGATTGTGCGTAATATTGGCGCTGCCTGACTTTATGCCCGCGATTGCAACGTTCCGACGCTGGCGGTGCATCAGCTTATCGACATTACTTCTGTTGGTTTCCTCAAGAGCTGTTGCCGATGCTCCAGAGCTTGCCATGAGAGAATTTGCATCAGGTCAGATTAAAAAGGGAGTCCGATCCATCGGGTTTGGGGGAGATGGAGCTACCTGGGGAAATTACGCGCTGGTATGGAAGGATCACGACTCTGCTTTGGTGGATGCGGGTGATACGGGGTATGCCAATGGCAATGACTTTCATTTTTCAGCTGCAGGTGCCACTTCGCCTTTGCTGTGGCATGACTTGACGATCTATGTCGTTGCTCTGAAGCAAGATTCCAATGACATTCATTTTTTCACAGATACTCCTGGCTGGGGTTCAGCGCGGACGTGGGCTACAGGGCAGGGGAGCAATCAGGCTTTTTTTACCAAAATGGCCATGCCGCTAGGCAATGGATTTTCAGCGGGGTTGCTGTTGTCCCATGAAGTATCGCAGTTTTACGCACAATCCGAATCCGACCCCACCAAGACGGCGCACTATCAGACGGCATGGCGACCTTCTGGGGGGTACGGGGTGGTCTGGCAAGATCCGGAATCGAGCTGGTTAGTCGGCTTCAGAGGTTTGCTAAATCGAGATCAGGAGCGACGAACCGATGCATCCGGTACAGCAGAAGGTATCGCTCAATCGAGCGAGTATCGAATCGGAACTTCTTTTGCCCCTTGGGAAGGAGCACTCGTGGATGTGGGACGCACCCGATTGCATCGTCAAAATGTATTGAGCCAGATCAACACCACCTACGAGGCTCCGAATCTGGGGTTTGAACAAAACTTCAACGCCAATCGGATGGCGGTGCGGTTTGGCTTGGACGAGAGTTCACCCGGAGCAGGATTTACTGCGAAGTATGAGGCTTTCAAACTGGACGTCGCCTATATTCACAACCTGGCACGCGAACGAGTCGGTGATCTGTTCGGGACTAACAGTCAAAGTTTGATTCTCACGCTAACATATGATTATTCGATGCAACATTGATTCGCACATCATTCGTCCATCCCGGGGCAGATGGTGGGTTCTGCCTTATCCAGGGTAAAAGGATAATCACGGCTATAGTGCAGGCCTCTGCTTTCATGGCGCGATTGAGCAGAACGCACAATCAGTTCGGACACCATAACCAGATTGCGCAGCTCCAACAAATCGCGGCTGACATGAAAGTTGGCATAAAATTCCAGAATCTCTTCTGACAATAATTTTAACCGGTGGGCAGCCCGTTCCAAACGCTTATCGGTGCGAACAATACCTACGTAGTCCCACATGAACCGTCGCAATTCATCCCAGTTGTGGGAAATCACCACTTCTTCATCGGCATCGGTAACCTGGCTGCTGTCCCAAGCAGGCAACTGAGACACCGGAGAGGAGGGCGTTGCCTGGATATATTGACTTGCGGCGGTAGCCATAACGACACATTCCAGCAAGGAATTGCTGGCCAATCGATTGGCCCCATGCAGGCCGGTATAGGCAGTTTCGCCAACGGCATACAGCCGATCGAGATCGGTTCGTCCGGAGAGATCCGTTACGATACCCCCACAGGTGTAATGGGCTGCGGGGACTACCGGGATAGGATCGCGGGCCATGTCGATTCCGAGAGCCAGACAACGTTGGTAAATCGTTGGAAAATGTTCCCGAATGAACGCTTCGCCCTTATGGGTAATGTCCAGGTATACACAATCGACACCATGGCGTTTCATCTCAAAGTCGATGGCGCGGGCCACGATATCCCGCGATGCCAGTTCAGCGCGCTGATCATGATCTGGCATGAAGCGCGTCCCATCGGGAAGTCTCAGAACACCCCCTTCACCACGGACTGCTTCTGAAATCAGAAACGATTTGGCATGGGGGTGGTACAAACAGGTAGGATGAAACTGAATGAACTCCATATTGCCTACCCGGCACCCGGCGCGCCATGCGGAAGCAATCCCATCGCCGGTCGCAGTATCCGGATTGGTGGTGTAGAGATAAACCTTTCCGGCGCCGCCGGTTGCCAGGATAGTGTGTCCTGCGGAGAAGGTTTCGACCTCTCCAGTCAGTTCATTAAGCGCATATAGACCCAGGCAGCGCTTGCCAATTTGCTTCAATTTGCCGGTGGTAATGAGATCCACCAGCATGTAGTGATCGAAGAGGGTGATGTTGGGATGCGCCTTCAGCTTCGGGTAGAGTTGGTTTTGTACTGCTGCTCCTGTGGCATCCGCGGCATGGACAATGCGACGGTGGGTATGGCCCCCTTCGCGGGTCAGGTGTAGATGTCCCTCTTCCAGGGTGAACGGGACCCCTTGTTCACTGAGCCAGCGAATCGCATCCGGCGCATGCTCCACAATAAATCTCGTGGCTTCCGGGTCGCATAAACCGGCCCCAGCTTTCAAGGTGTCTTCCACATGGGAGTCAAAGCTGTCGTTCTTGCCGATAACAGCTGCAATACCTCCTTGAGCCCAGCCACTGGCCCCGTCTTCCAAGGAGCGTTTGGTGAGGACGGCTACCCGGAAGTGTTGCGCCAGGCGAAGCGCAGCCGTTGCGCCAGCCAAGCCGCTACCAACGATGATGACGTCGAAGGAGTTCAGAGAAAAGGCCCCGGAAATGAAAGAATTCAATCTAAACCGCCAGTATGCGTCGAGCGGTGCCGTGTCACAAGCCCAGTGCAGTGGGCAGGACAAATCCTCACAAAAACACAAACAAAAATATATTTGTATCTTTTAGTATCTTCCCCGGAGGGTTTTGGGAAGTCGAAGTGTAATTGCCAAAATGATTTGGATCTAGACAATGACAATATTTGTACTGATTCTGGAAGATGATCTGCAGTTGGTTCGGCTATTCAGGCACGTACTATGTCATGAAGGGTTTGAGCTCATTCATTGCACCTCCATATCCCATGCAAAGTCCCTGGTACATCAGTTTCAATTTGAACTGGCTCTGGTCGATCTTACCTTGGGGCCAGACGATAACGGCCTTGATTTTGTGCGTTACGCAAGAGAGACGCACCCAGCAATGGGCATCATGGTGATCAGCGGGAGAGGTGCAGTACTGGATCGGATACTCGGCATCGAAATGGGCGCGGACGATTATCTTTCCAAACCGCTAGACGTTCGGGAACTGACTGCCAGGGCAAGACGCCTCATGCAGCGACTGCATCATCCCCGTCAGGCCATGAGCCATGCCTTGGTCCAGTTTTCTGGATTTACCCTGGACAAATGCCGAAGAACACTAAGCTGGGGTGAGGGTACTCAAATTGCGCTGACCAGCCGCGAATTCGACCTGCTGGTTTGCCTGGTTGAAAGCGGCAATCGTGTGATTGGTCGCGACACCATTGCCAGCATGATTTGTGGCCGACCTTTGAATATCCTGGACCGATCAGTGGATGTTATGGTGTCCAGCCTGCGCTGCAAACTGCGCAAGGTTAATCCCCGAGAAATCCTGATCAAATCCGTTCGAGGGGAGGGCTATCGCTTTGGAAGCGTGGCCGAACCGATGCTTCGGGTTCGTGGCGTCTAGAACAGCTGTTGTTCGTTCAAAATTCGGTACAAATACTGCCCATAGCCATTATTTTTCATGCGCACAGCCAAGGCTTCCATCTCAGAGGCCGTGATCATCCCTTTGCGAAAGGCGATTTCTTCAGGACAGGCGATTTTGAGTCCCTGCCGTTTTTCAATGGTCTCAATGTATTGTGCCGCAT
>DAIDTL010000052.1 GCA_027457225.1 Ferrovaceae bacterium | reverse complement strand
CTTGTATCTTGTCCGAGAGCATACCCACCTCATCTGCCTTGAGAATCAGTTCCTGGCGCAAGCGCTGGTTTTCAACGCGCAAGAGATCGCATTGGCTGATAACCCGATCGATCTTCCGTTCCAGGGCGGCGAATTGCTTTTCCATGGGCTCAATATAAATGGGTGGGTGTTCCGGCGTCAATTATCCTATACCGCTTTGCTCCGCGCGCCTATTTGGTTACAATCGCCGCAGCAGATGTGAATCGTTCACATCGGGGTGCCTGGACGTGCTTGCTCAGTCCTGGTTAAACGGGAAACAGGTTAAATGCCTGTGCTGCCCCCGCAACGGTAAGTCTTGATCACTTCGTCATAACAGTCACTAGGTCGGAAGGTTAACGCCCACGGCCCGGGAAGACGACGAGGGTTTTCGGATGAGCCCGGATACCGGCCCCACGCTCCAAGTCGCCAGACGGTCTGGCGCACTGGAAATACTGCGGGGTAGCAGTATTCAGGCAAGCATCTTCATCGGCAACAGCCGATTCGCAGTCCGCCTCGAATTATCCCTGGTGTTTCCCTGTCCTCTACAGGGAGATTATTTTGACAATTTACACTAGACGCATGGCCTTTAAAGCCATTGTACTGTCCGCCACCTGGTTCGCCTTACCCAGTCATGCCGACACCGCCACTGAACCCGTATCGGGATTGTCACCCATCACCGTCATGTCATCCCGCTTCGATGAACCTTTGGACCAGTCGCTCCCGCAAACCACAATCATCACTTCTGGCGAGATTGAACGCAGCGGCTTGTCCGATGTTTCGCAAATCTTGCAAAAGCTCGGCAACGTCCCCACGCGGATCAATCTGAGCGGCACCCAGGATCAATCGATTGATCTTCGCGGGTATGGCATCACCAGCGACAACAATGTGGTCATTCTGCTGGACGGGGGTCGTTTGTCCGAGATAGAACAGGCGGCGGCGCGAACTTCCATGATTCCGGTGGAGTCCATTGATCACATTGAGATCACCCGCGGCGGTTCCAGCGTACTCTACGGCGAAGGAGCCACCAGCGGGGTCATTAATATTGTCAGCAAGAATCATCCCGGCAACAGCACCATCATTTCGGGGGGTCTGGGTAGCTTTGCCACCAAGGAGAGCAACCTCTGGACCTCGCGCCAAATCGATGGCACTTCCATTGCCCTGTTTGGAAAAACCCTCAATACGGACAATTATCGTGACAACAACCAGGCCCAGGTTCGCACGGGGGGGGCCGCCGTCCAGTGGCAGCCCGACGCGGACCGGACGCTGGGGATCCGTCTGTACTCAGATTCTGAGGACACACGATTTCCGGGCCCCCTGACACTGACACAGTTTCAACAGAACCCCAGACAGACCTTTACTCCCAATGACTCGGGCAATATCAGCGGAAATGTCGTGACTGTTTTCGGTAAAGCCATGGTCAACAATACCGAACTGGCCATAGACGCCAATGTCCGCAACAAGCAGTCGGCGAGCAACCTGCCCAGCCTGGGCGGCTCCACCAATATCTCGGCAAGTTTTGAAGGACTGTCCCCCCGCGCAAAAATTCACGACGCGGGATTCAAGGGCAATGATCTGACGCTGGGACTCGACCTGTCCCGCTGGGACCGCATGTATTCGTCCATTTATCCCGCCTATCCCCAGTATTCCACGGTGGGAGAACACCTGATACAGAATAGTGACGCCTTCTACCTGAGGAACGACTGGAATCTCGATTCGGTGGATCGTATTGTCGCTGGCGGACGCGTCGAACGCATCCAGAAAGAGTTGGCAGCCAATGACTCGTCCAACTTGCATGCGTTTGAACTTCAGTACATCCGAACCCTGTTTTCCAGACTGGAGTCGTATATAAGAACCGGGCAAAGCTATCGGGTAGCCAACATCGATGAGCTGCGAGGCGCAGCCGGCAACTTGCTGCCGCAAACCTCCATGGACTATGAGGCGGGTATCAGCTGGAATCGTCTGGCCCCAAGCAATGCGTCACTGCACGTGTTTCGCAGTAATATCCACAACGAGCTGGTCTTCGATCCCGTGCAGTTCATCAATATCAATTTACCCCCGACCCAACGCGAAGGCGTCGAAATTGAAGGGAGCTATCAGGCTGCACCAAACTTTGCCTTGCGCGGATCCGGACAATGGATCAAGGCCGTCTTCGTGGATGGCGCCTATCAGGGGCACAGGGTTCCGCTGGTCCCCCAGTTCAACATTCAGACCGGGGTCCAATGGAAACCTGAAGCGCACCAGACCCTGGACCTGTCCGCCCGTCTGGTAGGCCAGCAGTCCGTGGATTCTGATTTTATGGGAACAATGCCGCCGATTCCGTTCTACTGGACGGCTGATCTACGCTACAACAGCATTCTCTCGAAGCAATGGACCCTGGTCGCTTCTGCCAATAACCTGCTCAACCGGCAGTATTACGACTATGCCAACAGCTACGGGGCGTTCTACCCGTCCCCGGGAAGAAACTTTGGAATGCTGGTGAAATACGCCTTTTAGACTGAACGGCGCGACACTCCGGCGCCACGCAGAAACACGATTGCCGCATGGATCGGGGCAGCGACCCCGATCCAGAAGGCAAAGGCCTTCAAGGTGGATGGCGCCCAGGTCACCAGAGCGGTCGTTAACCCGGCAAGGCTGACGTGATCAGTACGTCCTGAAAACAGGTAAAAACTGCCGCTTGCCAGAATTTCGGCCACCACAATGCTGGAACAACAGAGCATCAACACTCCCAGACTTCGCCATTCCAAACGGGCATGCGCGGCAAAAATTCGACCCGCCAGCCACAAAACGCCATAAGCCGGAATCATGAACAGGTAGGCTGGCGTCAGACAGAAATCGCTCACGCCGCCCCAGGTGACCATTGCATAATCCAGCGCACCCACCAACCCCAGACCCAACACCCACAACCGGGTCTGGCGAAGATAAAAACCGCCCAGAAAAAAAGCTGCCCAAGTGGCTTGGGGCAAATGCAGCGGTGTTGCGTCGTGCTGGCCATGTGTGGCCATGACCAACAGCACCAGCAGTACACCTATCGCCCACCGGGCAAGGTAATCAAGACGCATGTGTCTCCTGGATCAAAAATATAGAAACCATCCCGCCAGAATGTTATCAGATTCCAGGCAGGTCAGGGGTCGCGGTACGGTATACTGCCCCTCTCACGTTTCAGGATCACGGCCAGTGTCCTCGTTGATGCTCCCTATTCAAAGCGCCGCACTGTATCGGCGCTTATTACGCTACGTTGTCCCCTACCGCTGGGAATTTTTTGTCGCGATCGTCGCCATGGTCATCACAGCGGCCACAGAGCCCCTGCTACCGGCGCTGCTCAAACCCCTGCTCGACTTGAGCTTTGTTCACAAAGATCCACTATGGATCCGTTGGGTTCCAGTGATGTTGCTCGGATTATTCATCGTACGCGGCATCGCCAATTTCGTGTCCAAATTTGCCATGAACTGGGTAGGCAACAAGGTCGTCATGGACCTGCGCAGCCAGATGTTCAATCGCCTCCTGCAACTGCCGGTACGTTATTTCGACGACCATCCCGCAGGAACGCTGATCTCGAAGCTGGTATTTGACGCCAGTCAGGTCATGACAGCAGCCACTACGGTTGTCACCAACCTGGTCACCGATACTTTTGTAGTGATGGGATTGCTGGGATGGCTGGTTTATCTCAACTGGAAACTCACCAGCATCACCTTGCTGGCTGCCCCCCCCATTGCCTGGGTCATCAAAAAATTCAACTCCCGATTACGCAATGTCAATCGTGAGAGCATGAAAGCGATGGGAGGGATCACGACAGTACTGGACGAGTCGATTGGGTGCCAGAAAGTCATCAAGGTCTTTGGCGGCGTTGCTGTAGAAACCGAACGCTTCCACGAAGCCAGCAATTGGGTACGCCGCCTCAACATGAAGCAGGCTGCCGCCAGTGCAGCCAATGTCCCCCTGGTTCAGTTTTTTGCGGCACTGGCAGTCGCTGCCATCGTCTGGCTGGCAACGCTGCAGGTCAGCACTGACGAAACCACAGTAGGGGGATTTGTATCATTCATCACGGCCATGATCATGTTGCTCGCCCCTCTCAAGCGTTTGTCTGACATCAGCGAATCGCTGCAACGGGGGCTGGCCGCCTCAGAAAGCGTCTTTGAACTGATTGACCAAAACCCTGAAGAAGATTTGGGAACGGTCGTCCTGGAACGCGCCCAGGGCCATCTCCAATTCGAGCATCTGTGTTTTGCCTACCCACGCGGTAACCGTCATTCGCTCGACGATTTTAATCTCAGCATTCGCGCCGGCGAAACCGTTGCCCTGGTAGGTCAATCCGGGAGCGGCAAAACAACACTGGTAACGTTGATTCCACGCTTTTATTCGCCCACCTCAGGACGCATCCTGCTGGATGGACATCCCCTTGCATCGCTAACGCTAACCAGCCTGCGCGCCAATATTGCCCTGGTCAGCCAGGACGTGGTGCTCTTTAATGACACCGTGGCCCACAACATCGGCTATGGCCCTTTACGGGGCGTGGCACTGGATCGCATCCGCACCGCGGCCAAGGCAGCCCACGCCCTGGAATTTATTGAACAATTACCGAACGGATTCGACACATTACTGGGTGAAAACGGTGCGCGCCTGTCGGGTGGGCAACGTCAGCGTATCGCCATTGCACGCGCCATTTTGAAAGATGCGCCCATACTGATTCTTGATGAAGCCACTTCGGCCCTGGACAGCGAATCGGAACGTGCCGTACAGGCCGCTCTTGAAGCCTTGATGGTTGGACGCACCACGATTGTCATTGCCCATCGACTGTCCACCATCGAGAACGCCGACCGCATCGTGGTACTGCATGAGGGAAAGATCGTCGAACAAGGCACGCATCGTGACCTGCTCGAAAAAAATGGGTACTACACCCGGCTGCACCAGATGCAACCGCTCACCGACGCCTGAGCCACAGCTTGGCATAGCGGTAGAACGTGGTATGCGCATTGGAAACTGCCAATAACAATCCCTGTCCCCCGTCCAGAAATCCACGGCGCAGCACATAGGTTCGAAAAAAAGCCCAGAGCCCATGTCCCAGGGCTTTCAACAAACCGGACCGCTCTCCCCTCTCAAAAGCCTGCAGCGCCCCCAGGGTAGAATACCGATTGGCCTTGTCCAGCGCCTCTTCCAGGCTGGCATAGGTGTCATGCAACAACGGTTGCGTCAGGGTTCCCACCTGACCCGTGCTGACCAGACGCTCGTGCACCAGGTCATCAGAAAATCGTGCCTGCCCACGCCTGAACAGGCGCATGACGTGATCGGGCCACCAGCCACCGTGTCGCAGTGTGCGGCCACAGTAACGTGATGCCCGTGGAATGCGATATACCGCGACAGCATCCAGCGCCTTCATCGTCTCTTCGATTTCGGCCCTCAGTGCAGAAGTCACCTGCTCGTCGGCATCCAGCGATAACACCCAGTCACAAGAAGCCAGCGCCAGCGCCCGATTTTTTTGTGGCCCAAAACCTGGCCAGTCTGGAGCCACTTCCACGCGTGCACCCAATGCCCTGGCAATTCCTACGGTGGCATCCGTACTGCCCCCATCGAGCACAATGCGCTCATCAGCCCAGGCTACCGACCTCAAACAGTCCCCGATCGATAATTCCTCATTTTTGGCAATCACAATGACCGAAAGTGTCATGAATAATAGCTCCGGTACCACGAAACAAATCGTTCGAGCCCTGTTTCCAGCGGCGTTTCAGGGTGATAACCCACAGCTTCTGCCAGTGCGGAAATTTCTGCAAAAGTTTCCGTCACATCGCCAGGCTGCATAGGCAAATACTGCCGGATGGCTTTTTTACCCAGGCAACGTTCCAGAGTAGCAATAAATATCTCGAGCGATACCGGGAGATGGTTGCCCAAATTATAAATACGCCAGGGCGCATCACTGCTGGCTGGATCAGGATGCTTCCGGTCAAAGGCAGGATTGGCGCCGGCCGGTAGCGCTAACACGCGCACTATCCCCTCTACGATATCGTCGATATAGGTGAAATCCCGATGCATCTGCCCCTGGTTGAATACCTGGATTGGACTGTCCGCCAGAATTGCTTTGGTAAAAAGGGAATAGGCCATGTCAGGCCGACCCCAGGGTCCATAGACCGTAAAAAACCGCAACCCGGTTGTCGGCAAGCCAAACAAGTGACTGTAGGCATGTGCCATCAACTCGTTGGCTCTTTTGGTGGCCGCATATAAACTCACAGGATGATCAGCCGGATCGTGTTCGCTGAATGGCAAGCGGGTATTCGTGCCATAGACACTGGAAGTACTGGCGTAAACCAGATGGCTGATCTTGCGCTGACGACATCCTTCCAGCACCTGGTTGAATCCGGTCAGGTTGGCATCCACATAGGCCTGTGGGTTTTCCAGGGAATACCGCACCCCGGCCTGGGCAGCCAGGTGAATGACATGCGAAAAATCAGCTTCTGAAAAAAATGCCGCCATCCTGCGTGCGTCGCCAATATCCAGGGCGTGGAAGCGAAAACCCGGCAAACCGCTCAAGCACCCCAGCCTGTCCTGCTTGAGCATGACCTCATAATAATCATTCAGGTTGTCGACACCGATCACTGCATGACCATCCCTCAGCAATCGCCTGGCCACATGCATGCCGATGAATCCCGCGACTCCGGTGACCAGTATCTTCATGGGCAAATTTTAACATGGGCGCTAACGCGGCTAGCCGTGGTTTGATGCACAGCCTAGAATGGCGGGATGCGCAAAATCCTGATCATCAAGACTTCCTCCCTGGGAGACATCGTTCACGCCCTGCCAGCCATTTCTGACATCGCACGTCATTGTCCCGAGATTGCCGTGGACTGGATGGTTGAAGAGTTTTTCACGGCGATTCCCGCACTTCACCCCGCGGTGCAGCGCATTATTCCAGTAGCCACCCGGCGTTGGCGCAAAGCCCCATTTTCAAGAGAAACCTGGTATGAAGTGGCATCCTTGCGTCGGATGCTGCAGGACAGATCCTATGATTTAACCATTGATTTACAGGGCCTCATCAAAAGTGCAATGCTGGGCTGGCTGGTACCGGCACACCGGGTGGGTTATGCCTGGTCAAGCGCACGAGAACCTTTAGCCACCCTGGCCTACCAGGAAAAATTTGCTATTCCCTGGACGCTTCATGCGGTGGAACGCAATCGTCTGTTAGCGGCACAAGCGCTGGGATATGTCCCGGAACCTGAAGTACGTTATGGACTCAATCCACCAACCAGCGCCCCCGGCTGGGCACCGACCCAGCCCTATGT
>DAIDTL010000051.1:7020-7305 GCA_027457225.1 Ferrovaceae bacterium | reverse complement strand
GTATTAAGACCTTGAATACGGGCAGAAAACCCTTCTTTGGATCTGTCTCATTGACGGGGAAGTCCAGTTTCTACAGATGCGAATCTCCCAATCAATGCAACAATCGGGATCAAGTGGTGGCGCACTTCAACACTGCAACAGCTCTGGGCCAGACCAAAAGCTTTCACGGGAGCCGGGGATTTAACCTGGGTCACCCTTTGGCACTCAGTGTCGTGTGCCGCCTTTTCTGAGGCCTTTCGCCTTGGCCGGCACGGCCTCGCCCGCCAGGGTGCAGGTGCGCTGCTC
>DAIDTL010000051.1:0-7010 GCA_027457225.1 Ferrovaceae bacterium | reverse complement strand
CTGGCATCAAAGCGCAGGTAATGCCGGCAGGCCGGACACACCCCCGCGCTTACGAGGATGGTCTCCCGACAATGCGGACATTCGCGGGTCGCCCCCGGGTTGCCTGGGAGCACACTGCTCATGAGCTGGCACCGTTCTCCGTGCCGTGCTTGCCAGCTTTCGGGCCCTTGTCGTCGTCCCAGCCGAACTCGACATGACCGAGCATGCGGGCACCGGCCGCGACCGTGAGTGAACCGGCCTTCAGGTCGCCGATCACGATGCCGGTCTGCAGCAAATCGATGACTGAGGCTTCCTCGACGTTACCTTCCAGTTCACCGGCGATTGTGACCTTGTTGGCGCGCACACCGCCGGTCAGTTTGGCGCCTGCCTCGATCGTGAGATCACCCTGGACGTTGGCGTTGCCCTTGAACTTGCCGGCGATGCGTACGTTGCCGTCGCCTTCGATCTTGCCTTCGATGGTGATGTCTGCGGCGATCAGCGATTCTTTACGGGGCAGGCCGGTGTCGGCGCGTGCTATCGGAGCGGGAGCAGGACTCAGGACGAGCTCGGGCCTTGTCAGGGCGTCGAGCCGGGGGTGCTCCCTCGCTTCAGGGTCGGGAGTAAGGGTCTGCCGGGAGGCAGTATTGTCATTCCAGATGGACATGGTATAGGCCTATCGAGAGGATGGGTTTTCAAGGCTAGCGCTAAAAAGGGGCGAAGGCAACTAAATCCGTTGCCGGTCTTTGAATCCCCCCCGGTTTGCTGGGCACCCCGAAGCCATTGGATTGGCCGTATACATGTACCGAATCTGCGCCCTTCGGGGCAGTAACCTTTGGCGCAAAAATATCAGGACAGCTCAGCCGTCTGTCGGCAACAAACGCCCGCAGGGGGCAGCGCGCTATCCCGCTGCTGATACCCACGCCATTCTGTATTTCTGTTTATTTCTTTTCCAGATCGCTCCGCTTCTCGAGATATTCATCACGCCCGATCTCGCTGCGCGCATAGCGCTCGTCCAGGAGCTTGAGGGATGGGTTTCCGTTGTCGTTTACACCAGTGCCGCAACCACGCCGATGTTTGCAGGCACACGCCCTGTGCATCAGGAAGGCGATACCGCCCACGATCCCTACGATGGCCAGCAGCCACAGCAATCCACAAAACAGCCCAGCCATCATGCCATGACCATAATGGCCGACGCCCCAGCCATCCATCATGCCCGGGCCATAGTAGAAATGTCCATCCGCCCCAGGTTGGATCGTCGGCGCCGGGTCTGATGCGGTGGTGACCGTTTGCGCCAAGGTGAATACAGGGGCCGCCATTAACCACACCGCTATGCCAGCCCTGCGGATCCCCATTTTTACCTGCGATATTCCTAATCTGTTCATCAAGTAACCTCCGGGTTAAAGTCAAAAGTAATGTATGGCTGTTCTGGAGTATGAAGAAATCCCGTTTTCATCCACCACGCCTCTTTCTCAACGCCTCATGTCGATCCTGGACTTCTACCCCGCAAGTCGCAGTGGGTCGGGCAAGCAGCCGTTCGATGCCAATGGCCTCTCCGCTCTCTTCGCACCAGCCATAGCGGCCGTTTTCAATTCGCGCAAGGGCTTCGTCAATCTTGTGCAAAAGCTTGCGTTCCCGGTCCCGCACCCGCAGCTCGAGCGTGTGATCCTCTTCGAGGGAGGCGCGGTCGGAAGGGTCGGGGGTGGTCTCAAAGTCCTGAAGGTGTCGCGTGGTTTCGCTGGCAGCGGTGAGCAGGGCATCGCGTTCCTGGCATAGGCGCGCGTGGAAGAACGCCAGTTGTCGTGCAGACATATAGTCACTGAGGGGGGCAGCGAGCATTTCGGCGAGGGTGGGCAGCGCGTCTGGCGCATTCGTCATCTGATTCATGGTTTCTCTCCTCCTGGAGCAGAACCCAGAGTGGGAATGGGTGGCAGGCTCCCCTCATTGGGCGGGACCAGGCGCCAGTTCATCATGGTGTGGTGAGCAGTAACGAGGCGTTGGTGTAATTTCGTCCGATCCACGTAACCGCTGGCCGGCGCGAACTGCTGATGTCGTATCGCGAAGGTCCCCGATCAGTCTACCCGGTTGCCGGACCACAGGGGCGCAGATCTATGGGTTCACTATACACGGCAAAATACATGGGTAATCAATTATTCCCTGTTATAGGGGGTTTTGTGGGGGAGAGGGGTTGGCACTGGACTGCGATCGCTGCCAACCATCAGGCATTGCCACCCCATTCCGCCCTCCCATACAGGCTAAAGTTTTACACGGTTGAGCCGCAGCGCGTTTGTGATCACCGACACCGAACTAAAACTCATCGCCGCCGCTGAAATGACGGGGGACAGCAGCAGTCCGAAGAACGGGTACAGCACGCCTGCTGCAATGGGAATGCCCAGGATGTTGTAAATAAAAGCAAAGAACAGGTTTTGCCGGATATTGCGCATGGTGGCACGGGACAAGCGCACCGCACGCACGATGCCACGCAGGTCGCCTTTGACCAGGGTGATGCCCGCGCTCTCCATCGCCACGTCGGTGCCGGTACCCATGGCGATGCCAACCTGTGCCAGGGCCAGTGCGGGGGCATCATTGATGCCGTCGCCTGCCATTGCCACGATGTGTCCCTGGGCCTGCAGTTCTTTGACTACCGAGGCCTTCTGCTCTGGTAGTACCTCAGCTTCGACACGATCCATGCCGAGCTTGCGCGCGACCGCCTCTGCCGTGGTGCGGTTGTCACCGGTGAGCATGATCACCTTTACCCCTTGCGCATGCAAAGCCTGTATTGCCTCCAGGGTGGAATCCTTGACCGGGTCAGTCACACCGAGCAGCCCGGCCGCCTTGCCATCGATTGCCAGCAGCATCACCGTTTGTCCGTCGCCACGCAGTGCGTCGGCGCGCGCTGTGAGCCCGCCCGCATCAAGATGCAATTCTTCAAACAGTTTGAGATTGCCCAGGGCAACCTGATGATCTTCGACGATTCCCATCACGCCCTTGCCGGTGAACGAGCGGAAATTGCTGACGGGGACAAGCGCCAGGGATTTTTCTTGTGCGCCGTTCACGATGGCGGCAGCCAGTGGGTGTTCACTGGCGCGCTCCAGGCTGGCGCCCAGCCGCAGCACGTCGTTTTCGACATACCCGGGGGCCGCAAGCACCGACACCAGCTTGGGCTTGCCTTCGGTCAGCGTGCCGGTTTTATCCACCACCAGGATGTCGACCTTTTCCATGATTTCCAGGGCCTCGGCATTTTTGATAAGCACGCCGGCCAGTGCGCCACGCCCGGTACCCACCATGATTGACATTGGCGTGGCCAGCCCCAGAGCGCATGGGCAGGCGATGATCAATACCGCGACTGCGTTGACCACGGCGTGTGCCAGGCGCGGTTCCGGCCCCCAGAGGCCCCATACCGCCAGGGTGGCCAGCGCTGCCAGCACCACGGCAGGAACGAAGTAGCCGGAGGCGATGTCGGCCAGGCGCTGGATGGGTGCTCGCGATCGCTGCGCATCGCTCACCATGCGCACAATCTGCGCCAGTAATGTATCAGCACCAACGCGCTCGGCGCGCATCATCAGACTGCCCGTGCCGTTTACGGTGGCGCCAATCAGTCGTGCGCCTGTGGTTTTCTCCACAGGAATGGATTCTCCGGTCACCATGGATTCGTCCAGCGCACTCGTGCCTTCCAGCACCATGCCGTCCACCGGCACCTTTTCACCGGGGCGCACCCGCAGCACGTCATCCGGTTTCACCTGTTCCAGCGGGATGTCCTGCTCGCTGCCGTCTGGGCGGATAATGCGTGCTGTCTTCGGTGCCAGGTTCAGCAGCATCCTGATTGCGGCGCTGGTTTGGCTGCGCGCGCGCAATTCCATCACCTGCCCCAGCAATACCAATACCATAATCACCGCCGCCGCTTCAAAATAAACGGGCACTGTTCCTTTCATGCTGCGCATCGCCATCGGGAAAATTTCCGGCAGCAGCATGGCGACCATGCTGTAGCTCCAGGCTACCCCAACCCCAAGCGCGATCAGGCTGAACATGTTGAGGCTGCGGTTGATCACAGAGGCCCAGCCGCGCTGAAAGATCGGCCAGCCGCCCCACAACACCACCGGAGTCGCCAAGGCAAATTCCAGCCATTGCAACGTACGCATTGAGAGGAGTTCCGGCATGGCTTGCGGCAACAGATCCGAGCCCATCGCCATCACGAACACCGGCAACGCCAGCGCTGCGCTGATCCAGAAGCGCCGCGTCATATTGTCCAGCTCGAGGTTCTCTTCCTTCGCCGCGACCGTCCTGGGTTCCAGCGCCATGCCGCAGATGGGACAACTTCCCGGCCCATTGCGCACCACTTCGGGGTGCATAGGACAGGTATAAACATTCCCGCCGTGGACCGCGGTTGCGGGCGCTGCCGCAACGGACGGTTTGTTCAGGTAAGCCGCCGGAGTTGCCTGGAACCTGGCCAGGCATTTCGCGTTACAGAAATAATAAGTGTGCCCTGCGTACACATGATGGAAGCGGCTGTCCGCGGAAACCGTCATACCACATACCGGATCGACGTTGTCCGGGGGTTGTGCTGCTTGATGCGGGCTGCTCATGTCACCTCCCTACGTTTAGGGTAACTTCGGTGAACTATTCTTGCAGATAGCTTTTACCTGTTACCCCTTCCAGTTACACGGCCCCCACTGGTGAATATACGCTCAAACCAGTGGAATGGAGACCTGCCCATTGTCATGGACGGAGGTAAAGGTAGCCCATTTTTTGTTTCTGAAGGATTTCTACCGCACCAACAGGGACATACTTGAGGTTGGCCAGCATGTCTTCATGGGTGTAATGGCGCGTGGTCATGGCTGTTTCGCATACCATGATGGTTACCCCGGCATCGAGGGTTTGCTTGACGAGTTCGGACCATTCAGATCCTCGCTTGAGCCCGTCGATTCCTGGCCCAAAAGCCACGATTTCGATGACGGGCTTTTTATCTCCGAGGGCCTTCATCGTTCCGATCGCACTGTTTAGGGTGACCCGCCAGCTGTCCGGGTTTCTGTCACTGACTTGAAAGACGGCCTGAATCGGCGCATTTTCGTACGCTTTGGACAGATTGGCGGACTCCTTGTGGGCAATGCTTTGATCGCCGGGCCAGCCATCGAAAGCCTGGACAATCAAGGGGCTGAGCGTCAGCAGCAACAGGGTCATTCTGATGGGATGTTTCATGGTTATGGTTCTCTCAATGGTTTAGTAGCGTCGGGTAAAACCGGCATTTTAATGCATTGCAATCTTAAGAATCCATGTCATATGAATACTGCCGGGTTTGGTAAAATCAGCGATTAGGTCAATGCAAAGTATCCAAATGGACAGCAGGTCAGTCAAACATTATCTTCCGTGGGTGGTGGCAACAGCCCTGTTCATGGAGCAGCTTGACTCGACCATCATCAATACGGCGGTACCCTCCATGGCGGCGAGCTTCCATGTGGCCCCGTTGAGCCTTAAAGCCGTTGTCACCAGTTACATCTTGAGTTTAGCCGTATGTATTCCAGTCAGCGGGTGGATGGCCGATCGCTTCGGCACGCGACGCGTCTTCGGCATTGCAGTGGCCATTTTCACATTTTCTTCCGTGCTCTGCGGGCTGTCCTTGAATGTGCCCATGCTGGTTGCTGCGCGCATTTTGCAGGGGATGGGCGCAGCAATGATGATGCCGGTCGGACGGCTGACAATAATTCGCACTTTTCAAAAGTCTGAATTATTGAAGGCCATGAATTTTGTGATCATCCCTGCATTGATCGGGCCATTGCTTGGCCCGACGATCGGTGGCCTGATCGTGCACTGGCTGCCATGGCGGGTGATCTTCTTTATCAATGTTCCAGTTGGGCTGGCGGCGCAGTTTCTGATTCATCGTCACATGCCAGACTATCGCGGGGACGGTCCACGGCCGCTTGATGTAATCGGCCTGGTGCTGTTTGGAACCGGAACGGCACTACTCTCGTGGCTGCTGGAAGTATTTGGCGCGCACCATATTGAACCGGGCTCGGCAGTAATCCTGTTCCTGGTATCAATCATTCTGCTGGCTGCTTATGGTTGGCATGCACGTCAAACACGCTACCCACTATTGCGCCTGACGCTCTTTCGCGTGCGCACCTTCCGGGTCTCGGTGGTTGGTGGGTTCGTCACACGACTTGGTTTAGGCGGCCTCCCTCTTCTGCTGCCATTGCTCTTTCAACTTGGGCTTGGATTCCCTGCCTGGAAATCAGGGCTTCTCATGATGCCCGCAGCAGCAGCGGCCATGGGAATGAAACTGATATCGATTCGCGTCCTCCGGCGTTTTGGATACCGGAGGGTTTTGATCGTCAATACGCTGCTGATAGGCATAACGATCTGTATGTTCGCCGGAGTCATTTCCACGACGCCGATCATGCTGATTGTTTTCCTCGGGTTAGGTCAGGGATTTTTCAATTCGTTACAATTCTCGAGCATGAATTCCATGGCCTATGCAGACGTCAGAACGGCGGATTCGGCCATGGCCAGTACCATCGCCAGCACACTCCAGCAGATGTCAATGAGTTTTGGTGTGGCCTGCGGATCGCTGGTTACCGCCTGGTATCTTGGTGATCTGCTGCAATCCGATCAGGCTGCCGTCACCGGCGCACTGCACTACACCTTTCTGACATTGGGCGGTTTGACAATGATTTCATCATTGTCCTTCTGGACGTTACGGGCAAAAGATGGTGAGAGTGTTAGCAAGGGTGTCGAGTAGGCTGCCAAAGCGACAGGACAGTGCTAGAGTTTCACTCACCAAGGGCATTTGTTTTGCGTAAGGAGGGCCAGTGGATAACCGGGTTTGTTTTTGGCCTTGTTCCTGTTGGGGTGATCTGTGCCGGGCGGCAGGACTGTTGTCATTGTGCCTGGCGGTTTCAGAACCGGCGCTGGCTGGAGGCGGGATTCTGGGTATCGATGAGAAGTTAAGCTACGATAACAGCGGCATCTGGGCACGCAGTAATCAAAGCGCGTTGCTTCACCTCATGGTCGTTGGCGAGATTGGAGGTGCGGTGTGGGAG
>DAIDTL010000050.1 GCA_027457225.1 Ferrovaceae bacterium | reverse complement strand
ATCCTCGTTCCGCGCCACCCGCAACGCTTTAACGAAGTGGCTGCACTATTGACCAGTCTTGGGATTCCTTTCATACGCCGCTCGGAAAACCGTCACGTCCCGGCAGATGTGCAAGTATTACTGGGCGACAGCATGGGTGAACTCCAGGGCTACTACCAGATTGCCGATGTGGCACTCATCGGCGGCAGCCTGCTCCCCTTTGGGGGGCAAAATCTGATTGAAGCGACTGCCGCAGGTTGCCCGGTTCTGATCGGCCCCCACACCTACAATTTCCTGGATGCTGCCGAATGGGCCATTGCCGCAGGCGCTGCATTACGCCTGCAAAACGTTTCGGAATTGCTTACCGTACTTCCAGCCTTGTTGCGGGATGAAGAACGTCGTCAGCGCATGGGCGCTGCCGGACGACAATTTACATTGCAACATCAAGGTGCCGCTCATAAAATTCTATCCCTGATCGAACGTTATCTATCCAACCCCTTATGAGCAAAGCTTTTACCCGAGAAGCTGATTCCGGACTCGAAGACGAGCCTTCCGAGCCCATGCCCGGTTTGCCCAAGGGAGTCCCCAACTACATTACTCCGGCCGGGCACGCCCGCTTATGCAATGAAATGGAATACCTGATCCGGGTCGATCGCCCCAAGGTCGTAGAGACCGTAGCGTGGGCCGCCTCCAATGGCGACCGTTCGGAGAACGGGGACTACATTTATGGCAAGAAACGTCTGCGCGAAATCGACAGACGCCTGCGTTTTCTCACCAAACGCCTGGAAATTGCCCAGGTGGTTGATCCGATCCTTCAGGCGGGGAACGACCAGGTTTTTTTTGGGGCCACGGTCACCGTCAGCAATGAGTCTGGTGTATCGGAAACCTATCGCATCGTAGGAGTGGATGAAATCGATCCCGCGCGCGGACACATCAGCTGGATTTCGCCTCTGGCCCGGGCACTGCTCAAGTTACGCGAAGGAGACCTGGCCCGCTTTCAGAGTCCTGCAGGGCCTCGGGAGCTGGAAATCAGGGAAGTCCGTTATGAATCTGGGGCACTTCCAGACCGTTGAAACCTTTCAGGATCCTTCAGATCTAGAACTGAAACCGTGCCGGCTGAAGCGCGTGGTGGAGAGAAGGAATGACCGTTTCGAACAGGGTTTCAGATCGCAACACACCGTTACTGTCCTGTTTCCAGTGAATGGCCTCCATTGCCGGCGCATCCCCTACAATGGCCAACAGGCAACCCCCGGGGGCGATCGCATCAAGGAAGGATTGCGGCAGCACCGGAACAGATCCAGTCAGCACGATGACGTCCCATTGTTCCCCGGGGCGCCAGCCTTGTGCAGCATCACCCACTTCCACCAGGACGTTATCATAACCACGAGCCTTCAGGTTTCTGGCGGCCCTCACGGCGAGTTCGGGGTGGATTTCCACGGTAGTCACTGTCGCAGCAAGCCGACTGAGCAAAGCCGCCATATATCCGCTTCCGGTCCCCACTTCCAGTACCCGGTCGGACTTTTTGATATGCAATTCCTGAATGAGGCGCGCCTCCATCTTTGGGGACAACATGGTTTCCCCCAACCCAAGCGGAATCTCCATGTCCACAAAGGCCAAACCGCGCCAGGCCTCAGGGACAAAATCCTCACGGCGCACTTCATAAAGCAGATCAAGTACCGTGGTGTCCAGTACTTCCCAGGGTCGAATTTGCTGCTCAACCATATTAAAGCGGGCTTGTTCTATATTCATGAGCGCAATTCCATAGAGCTGGGACAGGGGATCACATTGTACCAAACTCGACTGCCTTGTGAGCCCAAACAACCCATCGGAATAGTCTTGCCCTTGATCAAGATTGCGCCCCGGTTGCCGCAACCAAATTGCTGAATCAGGGTAAACTGGACGCGACTTTTGCAATACTGCAAACCCCGCTGAGACTTTTTCAAGGATATCCTGAATGAGGAGGCTGACCAGTCGGCTCTATTTTTGGGTGTTGATTGCCATTCTGGCCGGCGCCACTTTTGGGTTTTTGGATCCCAAGGATGCTGTGGGGCTGAAACCCTTTGGTGACGGGTTTATCGCTTTGGTCAAAATGATGATTGCACCCATCATTTTCTGTACCGTCGTACTGGGTATTGCGGGAGCAGGGGACATGAAAAAAGTGGGTCGGGTCGGCGGCAAGGCCCTGATCTACTTCGAAGTGGTGTCCAGCCTTGCACTCGCCGTTGGTTTGATCGTCATGAACACGATACAACCTGGCAAGGGCTTCAATGTCGATCCCGCCAGCCTCGACCCCAAAGCAGTGGCTAATTATGCAAAAGCTGCGTCCGAACAGTCTGCAACCGACTTTGTGCTGCACATCATTCCCAAGACCATGTTTGACGCCTTTTCAGGCAATGGCGACCTGCTGCAAGTCCTGTTGGTTGCCATTCTCTTTGGTTGGTCTCTCAGTCACATCGGGTCTGCAGGAGAATATGTTCATCGCTTGATCGTGGCAACGTCGCAGGCCCTGTTCGCAATGATGAACACCATCATGAAGCTCGCTCCCATCGGAGCCGGTGGGGCAATGGCCTTCACCATAGGGAAATACGGAGTGGGTGCGTTGGCACCGTTGATGTTCCTGATGGGCAGTTTTTACCTGACCTGTTTGATTTTTATCCTGTTGGTGCTGGGATCCATCAGTGCACTGGTTGGTTTCAACATTCTAAGATTTCTTTCATACATCAAGGAAGAACTGTTAACCGTTCTGGGAACCTCTTCCTCCGAATCAGCATTGGTCCCCTTGATGGACAAACTGGAAAAAGCGGGCTGCCCCAAGGCCGTGGTGGGACTGGTGATCCCGTCCGGTTACTCCTTCAACCTGGACGGAACCAACATTTATCTCACCATGGCAGCATTGTTTGTGGCCCAGGCGCTCAATATCGACCTCTCCCTGCAGCAACAACTGAGCCTGCTTCTGGTCGCCATGCTGACTTCCAAAGGGGCCTCAGGGGTTACTGGAGCGGGTTTCATTACGTTAGCTGCCACGCTGGCCGTTGTCCCCTCCATCCCGATCGCGGGCCTTGCCTTGATCCTGGGCATTGACCGCTTCATGTCTGAAGCCCGCGCTATCACCAACTTCATTGGGAATGGTGTCGCCACTGTCGTGGTTTCCCGTTGGGAGAAGGAACTGGACTACGACAAGCTCAATCAAGCCTTGAAGGGTTAATCCTCGGAGTTACTGAATGAACGCTACCCCAAAATTTCTTGCCGAAACGGCACAGGTCGACAAAGCTTCCGTCGCGGCTTTGCCACATTCCCGCAAAATCCACGTCACGGGCTCGCGTCCTGACATTCGTGTACCGATGCGTGAAATCAGCCAGTCCGATACGCCGGCTGCACTGGGTGCAGAAATCAACCCACCGATGACGGTTTACGATACCTCGGGGCCTTATACAGACCCTACCGTACCCATTGATATTCGCGCAGGCCTTTCCCCCCTTCGCGAACCCTGGATTGCAGAACGGCAGGATACCGAATCCCTGAACGGTCCAAGCTCCAGCTATGGAATGGAACGACTGACAGACACGGCATTGGCCGCAATGCGCTTTCAACTCCATCGCCAACCCCGTCGCGCACTGCCTGGAAAAAACGTCACCCAGATGCATTACGCGCGACAAGGCATCATTACTCCCGAAATGGAATTCATTGCCATCCGCGAAAATTGCCGGCGCAAGGAGATGATCGACACAATCAACCGCCAGGGAAACTCCATGGCGCGTCTCCTCGGCACCCAGCATGCGGGGGATCCATTGGGCGCACTCATTCCGGAGGTAGCGACTGCGGAATTTGTACGCGATGAAGTGGCGCGTGGTCGCGCCATCATCCCGGCCAATATCAACCATCCCGAGTCTGAACCCATGATTATCGGCCGAAATTTTCTGGTCAAGATCAACGCCAACATCGGCAATTCAGCGGTCAGTTCGGGGATCCAGGAAGAAGTCGAAAAAATGACCTGGGCCATCCGTTGGGGTGGCGATACCGTCATGGATCTTTCCACGGGTAAAAACATCCATGAAACCCGTGAGTGGATCATCCGTAATTCACCGGTACCCATCGGCACCGTCCCAATCTACCAGGCACTGGAAAAGGTGGAAGGCCGCGCGGAGGAACTGACCTGGGAGATATTCAGGGACACGTTGATCGAGCAGGCCGAACAAGGTGTGGATTATTTCACGATCCATGCCGGCGTTCGTCTGGCGCATATTCCCATGACGGCCTCGCGCATGACCGGAATCGTGTCACGCGGCGGCTCCATCATGGCCAAATGGTGCCTGTCCCATCATCGTGAAAGTTTTCTGTACACCCACTTTGAAGATATCTGCGAGATCATGAAAGCCTATGATGTCAGCTTTTCACTGGGTGACGGTCTGCGTCCCGGTTCAATCTATGATGCCAACGACGAAGCGCAGTTTGCCGAACTCAGGACCCTGGGCGAATTGACGGAGATTGCCTGGAAACATGATGTTCAAACCATGATCGAAGGCCCGGGCCATGTGCCGATGCACAAGATTCGCGAGAACATGGACCTCCAACTCAAACTGTGCCATGAAGCCCCGTTTTATACCCTTGGCCCCCTGACCACGGACATCGCTCCGGGTTATGACCACATCACCTCTGCCATCGGCGCCGCCATGATCGGCTGGTATGGCACCGCCATGCTGTGCTATGTCACCCCAAAGGAACACCTGGGGCTCCCTGACAAGAATGATGTCAAGGATGGCATCATGGCTTACAAGATTGCTGCTCATGCTGCCGATCTTGCCAAAGGACACCCTGGCGCCCAAATGCGTGATAACGCGCTATCTAAAGCACGTTTCGAATTTCGCTGGGAAGATCAATTCAATCTGGGCCTTGATCCGGACAAGGCTCGTGAATTCCACGACGAAACTTTGCCGCAGGAAGGGGCCAAACTCGCCCATTTCTGCTCCATGTGCGGCCCGCACTTCTGCTCCATGAAGATCACCCAGGATGTCCGGGATTATGCGGCACGCCAGGGGGTCACTGAAGACGAGGCCTTGGACCGGGGGCTTGCCGACAAGGCGAGCGAGTTCCTGGAAAAAGGTGCAGAGCTGTATCGCAAGGTGTAACTGAATGGATCTGCTTTTGCTCGCCAAAGCGGCCATTCTGGGGATCGTCGAAGGCCTGACTGAGTTTTTACCTGTTTCCAGCACAGGTCACCTGATTGTGGCGGGCAGCCTGCTCAACTTCAATGATGAGAAAGGCAAGGTCTTCGAGATCGTCATTCAGTTTGCCGCCATTCTGGCCGTATGCTGGGAGTACCGCACCAGGATACTTTCAGTGATCCGGGGGTTGCCTCACGACCCCAAGGCGCGGCAATTCACCCTTAATCTGGTGGTCGCCTTTCTCCCCGCAGCGTTTCTGGGTTTATTGCTGGCAAGCCGCATCAAGGCGCATCTGTTTGCCCCGGTTCCGGTTGCCATGGCTTTCATCCTGGGGGCTTTTGTGATTCTCTGGATAGAAAGCAGAAAGCAACCCGTGTTAGTGGACCAGGTCGATGACATGGATTGGCAGACAGCCCTGAAAATTGGCTGCTGTCAGGCAGTCGCCCTGATTCCGGGGACTTCCCGATCGGGGGCCACCATTATGGGTGGGCTGTATTTTGGGCTATCGCGCACCGCGGCTACGGAATTTTCGTTTTTTCTGGCCATTCCCACGTTATTTGCCGCCACGCTGCATGAGTTGGTGAAATATCATCAGCTTTTACACCGTGCCGATCTCGGTCTGTTTGCCGTCGGCTCCCTGTTTTCATTTGTGTTCGCGTTTATTACCGTACGGGCCTTGCTGCGCTACGTCAGTCGTCACAGCTTTAATTTTTTTGCCGGGTACAGAATTCTGTTTGGCTTCATGGTCCTGATTTCCAGCGCCATGGGCTGGATCAACTGGTCCGTCGACTGAAGCGTTCAGATCTCGATCAATTCGAAATCTTCCTTACGGGCGCCACACTCAGGACAGACCCAGTTAACCGGAACATCCTCCCACCGCGTGTAAGGTGGAATACCGTCATCGGGCGCCCCCAACTCTTCATCATAAATGTACCCGCAAATCAGGCAGAGATAGGTTTTATAGCCATTAGCAGCTTCCATGGTCTTCCCGGAATTGAGTTAGAATGAAACGTATTGAAATGATTAAATTGCCCGTCAGGGTCTCAACCTGACCGTGCAAGCCCTGCATCATAAAACCTGACACCTAGAAGAGCAACCTTCGTTCATGACTTCGCCGCCCCCTGCTGTGCTGATTTTTGCAGCCACCGACCCCAGTGGGGGCGCCGGTTTGCAAGCTGATGTTCTGACCCTGGCCAGCATGGGCTGTCATCCGCTATCGGTAGTCACCGGCATAACCATTCAGGACACTACCGGCGTTGAAGACGTCCTGCCATTGGACGCCGAATGGGTTGCAGACCAGGCGCGCTGCATTCTGGAAGATGTGCCAGTGACCGTATTCAAGCTGGGCGTCCTGGGCAGCGTTGAGGCCATTGCAGCCATTGCCGAAATTGTTTCGGATTATCCGGAAATTCCTTTGGTTCTGGACCCCATCCTGGCCAGCGGACGCGGTGATGAGATGGCTTCAGAGGACATGCTTTCGGCCTTGCGCGAATTGATTATTCCCCAGTCCACCATCGTCACACCCAACACCCTGGAAATTCTGCGCATTGCTTACGATGAACCCCCTGAAGAGGGCAACCCCGACCTTGCAGAAGCAGCACGACTGATTTTGGAAACCGGCTGCGAATATGTGCTGATCACTGGAACCCATAGCAACTCCAGTCAGGTCATCAACACATTGTATGGTCGCGAAGGGGTTATCCGCTCTGATGGTTGGGAACGCCTCATGGGGAGTTTTCACGGCTCGGGATGCACGCTCAGTTCTGCCATCGCTGCGGGTCTTGCGCAAGGGCTCGACATGGCCGAAGCCGTAGCAGAGGCACAGGAATATACCTGGCAAACGCTCAAGGACGCCTTCCGTTTAGGCATGGGACAACCCATTCCGGATCGACTGTTCTGGGCTCGTGACGAACCTCCGGTGGGCGATGTCCATTGATCGATCCATCATTCGGGGCTTGTATGCCATTACCCCTGAAATTGCGGATACTCGTCGGTTGCTGAGCCAGGTCCAGCAAGCCATCGACGGGGGAGCCACCCTGTTGCAGTATCGAGCCAAAACCCTGACCCCGGCGGTACGCCGGGCACAGGCACAGGCTTTGGCCACCCTCTGCCAATCCCGGGGCGTTGCCCTGATCATCAACGATGACATTGACCTGGCGCTGTCCTGCCAGGCCGCTGGGGTGCACTTAGGCCATAGTGATAAATCAATAC
>DAIDTL010000049.1 GCA_027457225.1 Ferrovaceae bacterium | reverse complement strand
TCTTCGGCCGGTGCGCTCCAGGAAGATCTTCGTTCTGCTTGCCTGGAGGCGTTAAAAATACCGCGTGAAGTTGCGCGCGCACATGCAGAACAGTTTTCATGGCGTAGTGCCACCCAACAGTTCCTCAACCATTTGCGACCTTTGCCGGAATCGGGCGCTGTTAGCACAGAGAAAATGTCCGATGAGCTCAGGCCACGATCAGTCTGAAAGTCCCTATAAAGGAAAATCAGGGCTGCGCCGCATCTGGAATGCAGTAGGTTATTCGCTCCATGGATTATCCGATGCCTACCAGCACGAAAGCGCCTTTCGTCAGGAAGTCATACTATCGCTCGTCCTGATCCCGGTTTCATTGTTCCTTCCCGCCTCAGGCGCAGGTCATGGCTTGATGGTAGGCAGCGTTTTGCTGGTTTTGCTGGTGGAACTTCTGAACTCCGCCATCGAGGCGACAGTGGATCGCATTTCTCTGGAAGATCACCGCCTGGCCAAACGCGCCAAGGACATCGGCAGTGCCGCTGTTATGGTGAGCCTCGCCAACGTGGTTGCGACGTGGGTGTTGGTACTGTTTTTTTGACCAACAAGTCGTTTCATGAATGTTTCATAAATTCATCATGGGTTGGTAAAACTGATTAGGCATATTGGTTAGTATCTTATTACCGAGGATATTGTGACCATGTTGCAACAGGAAAAAGCGCAGGACACGCAACGCCCACGCCTGGTTTTTCAGTACGCCCGTTCCGGCACCGACATTCGCGAAGCCCAGAAGCTGCGCTGGCAGGTATTTGCTGAAGAAATGGGCGCGCGGCTCATCAGTGCCGAGCCTGGAATCGATTGTGATCGCTTTGATGATCTTTGCGACCATCTGCTGGTCCGTGATACCCGAAGCAACGAAGTGGTGGGCACCTACCGCATCCTCAATTCGGCCCAGTCCCGAGTAGCGGGTGGGTTTTACTCCGACACCGAATTCGATCTCTCGAGACTTGAACACCTGCGCCCGCAGATCATGGAAATGGGACGGGCTTGCGTACACCCCGACTACCGGACCGGAGCCACCGTCGTCACCCTTTGGGCCGGGCTGGCCGAGTACATCAAGACCCATGGGGTGCAATACCTGATGGGATGCGCCAGCATCAGCATGGCCGATGGCGGGCATGCGGCGGCCAGCATTTACCGGAAACTGGAAAGCTGTCATCCGGCTCCCGCTGAATGGCGTGTTTTCCCCCATTGTCCGTTGCCTCTGGACCGGTTGGATGGCAGTGTCCCTGCGGAGGTGCCAGCATTGATCAAGGCATATCTGCGCGTGGGCGCGTATGTGTGTGGCGCGCCAGCCTGGGATGCCGATTTCAATACCGCCGACTGTCTGCTGCTGTTACCTACTGCCAATATGGATCATCGGTATTCCAGACACTTCATGAAGCAATCAGCTGCAGAAAAAGTTCTGTGAGGTTGCGGAAGAATTGTTTATGGAGGCTCTACAAAATTACCGTCACGATCGGTACCCTGAGAAGGTGCCTGCTTCATGTTGATTAAAAGCCGCTAATCAACTTCGTCTGCACTGTGTGGTTCGAAATGCTTGCTCGAAGATTTCGAATCACATTCAAGCCTGTCTTGCTGGGTCTGTTGTTTTCTGTACAGGCAGTCTTTTGAGTGATTCTCCAGCAATCCGTTTATGGTAGTAGTCAATATTTTACAATAGACACAGCGATAGACATGGCGGTGTTCTTCAACCTTCTCTTGCGGATAGTCAATGTAGAAAGGTTTCATCTTTTCCCCACCAATGATCAGCTTGTTTCATTTTTGAAGGCAGTTTGATCGTTTCCCCATCTACCCTAAACGTGCCTTTACCTTGATGATGAATTGTTTGTGGATTCTTTTGTGCCCTATTAATCCATGCTGTGACGACTTCAAGAATGAAGAAATTATATTTTGCAACTAACTTCCCATCAATGATCTTACATTCAAGACTAGCATAGCATTCATCGATGAGTGGGGCCTTGACACATGATGCGGACACTGGCGTCAGGTTATATTTCTTGAACTTGTCCACCTTTCGCCATGAACGGTTTTCGCAACCCACCACTTTTTTTGCCATATCCACTGTTGGAATGTTGATCACGCACTCTCCAGTGGACTCCAGGTCCTAAATGAGTAGTTTCGGTTGCTAATCACACAACCTGCAAGTGGCGGTTCAAATTCAGTCATGGTGTGCCTGTTTTTTGAATACCAAGCATAAGCCACATGCTGACAGTTTTTAATGAACAGGCCAACAAATAACCCCAGATCAGCGGATTAGTCAGTATTAACAGGCTGCTGAGCATCAAAAGTGGAGAGCTATCGACTGTTTCTGGTCGATGGCGACTGATTGCAATCCCGACGCGAGGCCTGTGAACAAATGAGAAACGGGCTGTTAATTATTTGCGCTTCTGAAATGTTCCTACGAGTTCGGCCTGCGCGATGATATGGCCCTTCATCTTCGCCTCGATAACTGCCTTGGTGGGTCTGTCAAGATCGGGCAGCACCGTGTCAAGCGCATAGAGCTTGTGAAAGTAGCGGTGCCGACCAATCGGCGGGCAGGGGCCGCCATAGCCAGTGCGGTTCCAATCATTGAGTCCCGATAGGGTTCCCGCAGGCAATTGCTTCGCCGCCTCCGGAAGAGCATTTACGTTCGCCGGTATGTTGTACAGCACCCAATGGACCCAGGTCATCTTCGGTGCCGCCGGGTCCGGGGCGTCAGGATCATCAACGATGAGCACGAGGGTCTTTGCACCAGGTGGAACCCCAGACCAGGCAAGCGGTGGTGAGCTGTCTTGCCCCTCGCAGGTGTATTTCGAAGGGATTTCGCCATCGTGGGCGAAGACTGTCGACGTCAACTTGAGTGACATGGTGAAAACCTCCTTCTCCTGCGCAGATACATCCAGCGCGCCCATGTAAAGCAACGCTGAGCAAAACAACAGAGATTTAATCATCTGAGCATCGTGCCACCATCAATATGATATGGCAAACGGTTGTTCGGACACAAAAATATCCGGGTTATCGTTCATGGTGGCGGCGGCAACCCAATAACCGGCAGAAAGGCGCGTGAATAGGCGTTTTCCCACTTTCGACAAATTGTGGTTACTCACAAAGTTACTCATGGCGGATGGGTGCTGTATGGATCGAATCATCCGATCTTTGATGCACGGTTTTCATAACACTTTGGCAGACCTCATTAACACATCAAATAAAGACGCTTGATGGGACGTGGAATCGCTCAGAAAGCGCCTTGATTTGTCGAACATTCAGCTCGCGCTTGCCGCGCAGGATTTCTGACACGACGCCCTGGGTTCCAATTTCTGGCAGATCGGATTGTGTTAAACCGTTTTGCTCCATCAGAAAGCGGATCATGGCAATAGGTGACACATCCTGTGCTGGATAGCGCGCATCATCGTAATCGCCGATCAGCCCCCCAAGTGTGTTTACAAGATCAGCCAGCGGGTGTTTTTCGTTTGCAGCCCCTGCATCAAGCAATTGATTCAGTACCGCAACAGCCTTGTTGTATTCCCGCTCGCTGCGAATAGCGTGGAGCGGAACGATCGACGCCAGAGCTTGAAAACGGGCAGTGATCTCTGCGACTACAGTGCGATCCATCAGGGCTTCCATTTGTCGTACTCCTTGTGAGTGAAGACATGGCGTATAAACAGCTTTTGCTGGTCGAAGTGAATGGCTGCAACGATCCGGTATTTATTACCGCCGATGTCAAAAACGTAATAGATGTCAACTTTGTCCATGGCGTTGAAAGCAGTTTTGATGTCTGCAAAATTTGTAAACGACCGGGATTCAACAATCTTGCGCCATGCCTGCATAGGCTCTTCGGCAGCGGGATGGTTCTTTGAAAAATCGGTCAATGCCTTGTTGGAGATGACACGCATGGGTGCACTATATCTCAAATTGAGATAATTTGCACTTTTTTCCATTCCATCCGCCCGGATCGGACTCGGTGCGATATGTCCCAGCCAAAGCAGCCGGTGTGTTTTTCAGTAGGGTAATATCGGCTTCTTCGATTGAAAACCAATCCGTGATGGCGGAAATCACCGCCTTCCTTGCTGCCTTGATGGGGATCCATGTCACTGGGCAAGCGTTCCATGCGTGCCCATCGCTGCCCATTGAATTTCAAAACCGCAAACAAAATCGTGAAACCCGGTACAAGGTAAGGGTTGTACGTACATTTTCCCCATGGACGCCCTACGGTCGCTCATGGGGAAAATGCCGCACAACCCCCTTGGTCAGGCTCCGCCCGACACCCGACATCAAAAGCCGGGCAATTTTGCTCCGCGCTGCGCTTGTCTCAAGAACAATTCAAGTGCTTTCGTGCTGACGGGTTAGCGAAATGGCAGGGGAGGGCTTCCATGAATAGAAAATCGCGTATCGGGTTTCGATGTGACGAAAATGTGCACCAGGCGATTTTGAATAAGGCCAGGAAGGCTAATCTTACAACCAGCGGCTTTATTCGTCGTGCAGCGCTGGGCAGGGACATCTGTTCGGTGGTTGGCCCCATAGTGTGAGCGAGCTGCGGCGTCTAGGCGCATTGATCAAGCGTTGCTACCCGTCAGGCATTACCTGGACTCTGGAAGAGAAGCGCCGATGCTGGGCGGTACATGAGCAGTTGATTGCGCTCGCTGTGGTCCTTGAGGATGTCATTGATTACCGGAGGTGATCGGGTAAGGCACCACCCAGATTAATAGATTGATGTGGTCAACAACGACTGGAGCAACCTGCAATGAAACAGCTTCCTGAAACCGGATTTCTGCGCCTTAGTCAAATCATCGGCAATCCCAGGACAAACCCACTGGTACCACCGTTGATTCCGATCGGCAGGTCTTCGTGGTGGAACGGTGTGCGAACTGGCAGGTTTCCAAAGCCAGTGAAACTCGGGCCGCGAACTACGGCTTGGCGGGTTGAAGACATTCTCTCGCTAATCAAACAGTGAATCCAGGCAGCAGGTTACAGGATCGGCTCGGCCTGATTCGACCTTGACGTCATGTTTTCCCGTTTCCTTGAATCCGTGATTGGATCTCGAAGAGCGGACATTAAACAACTGTCCGTTACACAGAAACCATATGGGACGCTTGCTGCACAGTCAATACGGCCACACTCGCTGCGCCAGCCCCCTGGCGGAGCGCGGTTAAATTTCAGTAATGACCGTCCGCTGCCAGAGAGTGGACATCCGCAATGATTGGTCGGGTGGCAGTAGCTCGGCCGGACAGTCGCTCTAGGCTCTCCTGAATTAACCAGGGATGTCTGCTTTGTGGCAAGCTGTTTGTTGATTTGCGTTTGAATCTGACCCGGGATTTGCATTTAAAATTGACCCACCCCGTTTAGTTGGTAATCTGACAAATCTCTTGGAGGTGACCATGTTCGAGAAAACCAGGAAAGCAATGCTGAAACTCAGTCCGGCGAGCCGCGTGAAAGTGGCCGGCCAAGTTCTGGGACTGCTGAAAAGGAAGCGGGAGCGTGAACAGGATGCGGTTTTAACTCAGCACCCATCACAGCCGGTTACCTCATCGGATTCAAACATGCTGACGAGTTCCGAGCTCGCGCAGCAAAAGCAGGCGCTGGAAAATCACATGGCTCAATTGAAGCGGCACTACCCGAACGTCAAAGTGGTGTGAAAAGTTGACGACTTCAAACCGCGCCGCATTGTCAGCAATCGTTCCCAGAGCGATAGCATGGGCCGAAGCTCAGTACGCATCAATTTCCAAGGTGGGGCAAGCGCTGGACGATTCTCTGATTGCCTTGGCCAAGAGTGTGGGGGTGATGCGTCCAGAGTTTATTCGTGTCGCCGAAGTTCGATCTATTCCATTTCCTGACGATCCTATATTGAGTCAGGCTGCGCTCGCCACCGGGCTTCTCGGTCCTGGTATGGTGGGCCTAACGCTGGGTCATGGAGTCTACATCCTTCAGGGGCATCGGAGCATCAGGCTTCTGTCTCATGAATTCCGGCATGTTCACCAGTACGAACAAGCCGGCTCCATTGCAGCCTTTATGCCAATCTACCTCCAACAGATCGTTACCCTCGGGTACGACAAAGCTCCGTTTGAAATAGATGCTCGTAAGCGCGAAAGACGAAGCTGACCTGGTACCGGCAAGTGACTCAAGACGGCCAAGCGCAAGCCTGACGAACTGGTCAAGCACTTTGGCCTATGGCAGGTAGGATGGTTGGTTTTCAAAACAAATGCCTTGAAACCCTCATGAATCCTAGATAGTTGGTGGAGGCGGCGGGAATCGAACCCGCGTCCGTCAGTCCTCTACAAGCAGTTCTACATACTTAGTCTGGCTATTTGGTTTTAGCTTTGGCGCCGTCAACCGACGAACTGCGCCTGGGCGAGCCACCTTGGTTTTAGCAGCGGATGAAGCGGCCCCATCACGCGTGCGATCCTCTGTTAATGACTCTGCGGCTTGGTTTCCCAAACTCCGGTCCAGAGAAAAACCGGTGCAGAGCCTAGCCTTAGGCGGCTAGGGCGTAGTTGTCGTCGTTGGCAACTATAAGGTTTCCAGATGGATTTACGAGGTCACTGGCCCTCGGTATGCCCTGCATTGCTTTGCAACCCACGTCGAAGCCAGGTCGCCCCCGAATCAAAGGTCATTATGAGGCCAATTAACTTCCAAGTCACGAAACCGTTGACAGAGAATTACATAACTCTTTGAATATTCGTGTACAATGCCCGCTGAAGCATCGCAATCCGGTCAGCGTTTTCTTTGATTTCCCCTTAACCTTAACCATCATCCGCCTTGACCGGTACAAAGCCTTGAGGCTTTGGAAGGCCGATCAGGAGTTGCATGATGACATTCGAATCCCTCGGGCTTTCGCCCGAGCTGCTGCGAGCAGTCGCAGAGCAGGGCTACACAGAGCCCACCCCCATTCAGGCGCAAGCCATTCCCGTTATACTCGCCGGCCAGGACGTGCAGGCTGCGGCCCAAACCGGTACCGGCAAAACAGCCGGGTTTACGTTACCCATCCTGCATCGCCTGCAGCCCCTGGCCAACACCAGCGTCTCGCCGGCCAAACACCCCATTCGCTGTCTGGTGCTCACTCCCACCCGCGAACTCGCAGCCCAGGTAGAAACCAGCGTCAAAACCTACGGCAAGTACCTGCCGTTGCGTTCCACGGTCATTTACGGCGGTGTCAACATCGCCCCCCAGATCAAGGCGCTGCAAGGCGGTGTCGAAATCGTGGTGGCTACCCCGGGACGACTGCTGGACCATGTGCAGCAACGCACCATCAATTTGTCGCAAGTAGAAATCCTGGTGCTGGACGAGGCGGACCGCATGCTCGACATGGGGTTTATCCCGGACATTCGGCGCATCGTGGCCCTGCTGCCGACGCAGCGCCAAAACCTGCTATTTTCGGCTACCTTTTCTGACGACATTAAAAAATTATCCGGTGGCATCTTGCGTGTTCCCGTCA
>DAIDTL010000048.1:7131-7493 GCA_027457225.1 Ferrovaceae bacterium | reverse complement strand
ACCATGCCCACCTCTCGCGTCAGGCTCTCGGCGGGACGGGAAACCCTGTCTGACGAAATTCAAGCGTTGTGCTTTCTGGCAGGCGCCAATTCAATTTTTTATGGCGAACGCCTGCTCACCACCGGCAACCCCGATGTGGAACGCGACCGTCGCCTATTTCAACGATTGGGCCTGCACGCCGAGTGATCCTCGAGAAAGAGCGGATCCGACGCGGATTCAACCGATGCGCCCTGGAATATGCTGACACCGCAGTTCTGGCCCGGGAAATCGGCAAACGCCTGTTCGACCATTTTGAGTTTTTAAAAATCCAGCCTGCCCAAATCCTGGATTTGGGCGCAGGCACAGGGTTTGCCGGAAACCAC
>DAIDTL010000048.1:0-7121 GCA_027457225.1 Ferrovaceae bacterium | reverse complement strand
GACCTGCACCGTCTTTTTACGAAAGCCACCCTGATCTCTCTCGATATGGCCCATGCCCTGTTGCGGGCCAATCCCTGGCGGCCGCGTCCCTGGTGGCACTTTGGCAGCCCTGATGTGCGTGCCTCGGTATGTGCCGAAGCAGAACGAATACCACTTCAATCCGGCAGCATGGGCCTGGTTTGGTCCAATCTGATGCTGCCGTGGTGTTCGCTGGATCTCGTGTTGAATGAGGTGCACCGTGTGCTGGAACCGGAGGGATTGTTCATATTCAGTTCCCTTGGGCCTGACTCCTTGAAGGAACTTCGGTCCGCATTTGCGCAGCTGGCTGATGGCCACGCCCATGTGCACGATTTTGCGGACATGCACGATATTGGCGATGCCCTGATCCATGCTGGATTTTCTGATCCGGTGATGGATCGTGAGGATCTCAAAGTAACCTATCCGGACCTCAGCGCACTGGTCCAAGACCTGCGCCGCGCGGGGGGTTCAAACGCACTGAAGCAGCGTCAACGCGGCCTGATGGGACGACATCGCTGGAACACTCTGACGGCTTCCTATGAACGCCTGCGCCAGGATGGCGTGCTTCCCGCCACCTTTGAAGTTGTGTATGGCCACGCCTGGAAACCCGCACCCCGAAAAACGTCCGATGGCCGACCCATCATTGAGGTACGGCCCGCCTGATCAATACATGGGTTTCTTTTCAGCCCGGTTGTAGTTTTCGATGCCCGTCAATATTTCAGCTTTGGCCTCTTCCTGCCCAACCCAGCCTTCAATCTGGACCCACTTGCCCGGTTCAAGATCCTTGTAATGTTCAAAGAAGTGGGCGATTTGGCTGAGCGTCAGTTCGGGCAAATCTCGCGGACTCTGGATGGCGCGGTAAATATTGCATAACTTATCCACGGGAACTGCCAGCAGCTTGGCATCTTCTCCCGCCTCGTCCGTCATCTTGAGCAAGCCAATGGGGCGGCACCGCACCACCACCCCGGTAATCAACGGAATGGGCGTGAGCACCAGAACATCCACGGGATCGCCGTCGTCAGAAAGCGTCTTGGGGATATACCCATAATTACAAGGGTAGTGCATGGCTGTAGACATGAAACGATCCACAAACATGGCGCCGGTTTCCTTGTCCAATTCGTATTTGATGGGCTCGCCGTTCATCGGAATTTCGATGATGACGTTAAAGTCATTGGGAATATCCCGTCCGGCAGGTACTCGATCAAGATTCATGTACAGTGTCCTGTGAATGCGGCGCAACGATGCCGCAGGAATTGAACGTGGTGAAAATGCATTGCCCGCAATTATAGCGCTGCCCGGCCATTCTGGCTTCTGCTAAACTGGGAGCGGGCGTTATTTTCAATCCCGTTATCTCCGGAATCGGAAGGAAGTTTGTTCATGCATGTGGTCGTCCTGGGTGCCGGTATCCTGGGTGTCAGCAGTGCCTGGTACCTGCGCCAGGCCGGACATCAGGTCACAGTCATCGAACGTCAGGCAGAAACCGCCCTGGAAACCAGTTTTGCCAATGGCGGCCAGCTCTCCGCGGGCCATGTGGAACCCTGGGCCAGCCCTGAAACTTTCCCGCAACTGCTCAAATGGGGGTTTCGCGAAGACTCGCCCCTGCTATTCCGCTTGCGCGCCGACCCCCAACAGTGGCTCTGGGGCCTCGAGTTTCTCCGGGAATGCTGGCCGCAACGGAGCCAACGTAACCTGCATCAGTTGCTGCGTCTTGGTTTGTACAGCCGCACAGCACAGAAAGCCCTGCGAGAAGAAACCGGCATCACCTACCAGGCCATCGACAGGGGCATCCTGAATCTCTACGCCACCCATGACGATTGGGAACGCGGTTGTCGTGCCGCCGCCAGCATCACTGACCTGGGCTATTCCAGAATCAAGGTATCGCACACGGAAGCGCTGGCCATCGAACCTGCCCTGAATGACTCCCAGGCGCTTTGGGTCGGCGCCACCTATACCCCAGGCTACGGTTCGGGCGACGCAAAGCTCTGGACACAGGCGCTGGCCGATTTGTGCCGGACATGTGGTGTGGAATTCAGGTTCAACCAGGAAGTGCAAAGGCTGTCAACGGAGGGCCATCGCGTCACGGGAGCCCGCCTCTACGGGCAAATCTCCGACCTCAAAGCCGATGCGTTCGTGGTGGCTCTGGGGAGCTACAGCACGCCGTTATTGCGCCCGCTGGGACTGCGGATTCCTGTGTACCCGGTAAAAGGATATTCCGCAACCGTGGCCATCACGCACTCAGAGGCCGCTCCCGCCGTCAGCATTACGGACGATGCGCACAAGATGGTTTTCACCCGCCTGGGAGACCAGTTCCGGATTGCCGGGACGGCCGAGTTCAATGGCTATGACACAACGCTCAATCCCAGGCGCTGTGACGCCCTGATCGCCCGGGCCAGAACATTGTTTCCCGATGCCTCCGATTACGAGAGCCCCACTTTCTGGGCCGCATTGCGGCCAGCCACGCCATCCAACTCCCCCCTCATCGGCCGGACGCACATTCCCAATCTATTTTTAAACACGGGGCACGGCACCTTGGGTTGGACCACCGGATGCGGCAGTGGCAAGGCCCTGGCAGAGATCATCTCGGGCCGAGTGCCCGATGTGGACTTCAGTTTTTTAGGGCTTTGAACAGGAAGGGAAGACTACGCTCCATACGGTAATCAATCCCGGAGTGCGTGTCGTCGAATTCCTCGTAGCAATGCGGCACACGCAGCGCCTCAAGGCGTTTGGACAAAATACGGCTGCCATAATGAATGTGGTACTGATCGCGCCAGCCGCAGTCGATAAATAATGCTCTCAAGGATTTAAGCGCCTTGGCGTGCTGACCCACCATATGAATGGGATCGTGTTGCAACCAGCGCGCCCAGCGTAGGGGAATCAATTCCCCCGTCTCGAGATTGAAAGGCAGTCGAAACCCGTTGGGAGCGCGGGGATCCGGATCATAACTGGCAGCCATGCATAGATTCATGAGCGCGTGGGTTTCCTGGCTTGATGGTTTTTCCTTCTGCCATATCATTTCAAGAAATTGTCGAACGCGCCCATCATCCAGCCCACGCTCGATACCGCCGGGAATTTTACGCGCACGGACACGATGGCGCGCCAGTTCATCCAGGGTGTTAGGCCAGTCGCTACGATAGACAAAATCGAAGTATGCATCGCCGGAGTGATCGGCGACACCCCCCCAAACCTCGGGGTACTTCATACCGTGCACCAGGGCACCATAGCCTCCAGAAGATTTTCCGAATACGCCCCGATGGTCGCGTGAGGCCAGGGTCCGGAATTCACGATCGATAAACGGCACGATTTCGCGAGTCAGATAATCTGCGTAGCGTCCGATGGCGCTGGAATTGATGTATTGGTTGCCTCCCAAGGCCGTAAAGCAGTCCGGAAAAACCAGGATGACCGGACCCATGGTTTTTTCATGGATCAGCCGCGCCACCCGTTCCGGAACGTTTTCTTCAAGCGGACGCCAATGGGTATGCGATGGGCCGGCGCCCAGATAGCCCACCAGATCGTACAACACGGGAAAGCGTTTGCCCGGGTTGGCGGGTTGGTCATACTGCGGAGGTAACCACACCGGAAACCGGCGTGACGCCGGATCGCCCAGCGGATTGTCCGCCAGTACCCGCGACTGGTGTTCGACCCAAACCAGACGGCCAGAGGGACCCTGTGGCCGCTTGAGCGTCATGAAGCCGGAACCGCCTAGCCCGTCACGCGGCGACGATACTCGCCGGTGGTTGTATCAATTTCAATTTTATCGCCGGTTTCGCAGAACAGCGGAACGGCGATCTTGAAACCATTTTTGAGCGTTGCGGGTTTCAGGACTTTCCCAGACGTGTCTCCGCGTATGGCGGGTTCGGTGTATTCGATTGCCCGGACCAGGGAGTTGGGCAGTTCCACCGAGATGGCACGGCCTTCGTACAACGTGATCTCGCCCGGCATGCCGTCTTCCAGATAATTGATGGCATCCCCCAGGCTCTCCGCATCCATGTCGTACTGGTTGTACTCCCCATCCATAAACACGTAGGTGGGATCGGCATAGTAGGAATAAGTCACTTCCTTACGCTCCAGGATCACCTGGTCCAACTTGTCATCGGCCTTGTACACCACTTCACTGGCCGCTCCCGTCAGCAAGTTCCGGAGTTTCATCTTGACCACGGCAGAGCTGCGACCCCCTTTGTTGTATTCAGCTTTCTGAATGACCATGGGGTCCTTGCCCACCATGATGACGTTCCCCGGGCGAAGTTCTTGAGCTTGTTTCATGTCTCACGTCTCTGAAATATATGGAAATTAACATTAAATTATAGCAATTTCCCTGCGAATTCCGCAAGGTTATGTGCCAAATCCGGAAGATCCGCCTGCTGCCTTGCCCAGGCCTGTGCATGCGCCTCCAGTTTTCCCCAGTCCGGCCACAAGGCGTTCCAGGCATCGGCGATCGACCCTTCTCCATTCCAGGCCGCAAACAGGGCCCGATAACGTCGCGCAAGGTCTGCTTCAAGACCTTGGAGATACCGGTCCAGAAACGCCTTCAGTTTGATCTGGTGAGCATGGCCCATCTGGGGATAAATATGCCAGGCCATGGGGTGTGCCGCCCACTGGGCACGAACAAAAGAATCCTCCCCTCTAACGAAGTTGAAATCACTTGCCCACAACAGGGGGTCATAATCGATTTGGTCCCTGAACGGAACCCACACCACACACAACGCCCCCTTGGAGGCGTGATCCAGACCCGCGCGACACGCCATTTGTTGCGCGACGCGTTGGGCCAGAGGCGTGTCTTTCGGGATAAGGCAGCGGATGGGTTGCGGCCCATGCACCCAGGCTTCCAGCAAGTCGTGGACCTGCATGGTGTCGTAACCGAAAAGCGTAACGACCTTGGTGTGTTCATCAGGATGCTGCAACCCGAGGGTAGCCCAAAATTGTTGACGGGTCTCAAGGGAGGCCTTGAAAGCATCCCGTTCGGCCAGTAGACCGGATTCCCGCAACAGGCCTCCGGTTTGGTCGTCAAACCCCGGGAAAAAGAAATAGCGGATCAATGGAAAACGAGGATGCGGTGACGGAAGGCGGTGGCAACGGCCGACCCAGTCTTCAGCGCTGAGGTACTCCAGATTGATCCAAATCGGGGGGGGTGATTGTTGTGCCATGGCCTCCAGATAAGGTTCCGGCGTATCACAGGCAAAGGTTTCCAGCACGACATCCGCAATGCGGTCCACAACCAGGTCATTGCCCCAATGACAGACCTTGACTCCCGACAGGCGCTGCTCTGCCAATTCCGTATCGATGCGATGATCCAGCCTTGCCAGAGTAGGCAAATGGTCAATGAATAATCGAACCTCGGCGTCGAGCTCTCCATGCAACTGCCGGGCAAGCCGCCAGGTCACGCCGGCATCTCCGAAGTTGTCCACCACCCGGCAAAAAATATCCCAACGCATTCAGGACAACCCGCTTGTTTGAATGAAAGACGTCGCGTCAGGCTTTGTTGAAGTCGGCAGCCAGCGCAGCCCCTGCCTCAGCAATGATCCCGTCCTGAAAGGACTGGACCCCGGAAACGCCAATGGCTCCAATCATCTCGCCCTTGTTCATGAGCGGCACACCCCCCTCGATCGGGGTGGCCTGGGGCAAGTTGAGCATGATCGTGCGGCCACCCAGAATGCTTTCTTCCAGTTTTTTTGTCGGACGACGGAACAGATAAGCTGTCCTGGCTTTTTCCTGGGCCACCTCAATCGAACCCAGCTGGGTGTAATCCATACGTTCCAGAAGCATCAGGTGCCCCCCTTCATCCACGATGGCAATGACCACATTCCAGTTGTTCTCTTCAGCCTTTGCATGGGCAGCATTGGCGATTGCCTTGGCGTCCGAAAGGGACAGCGCGGGTTTGATGTACATGAATGACGCTCCTGGGGGCGTTAGGACGATATCCTGATTCTACCGAACTTCAGAATTCGCCATGAAAACGGATGCCATAAACATTGATCGGACCCCGCGCCTGGTTGTAGGCAGGATTGCTGATGCTCTGCCAATCCAGGGTAACGTGCACCCCGGGCACAATGCCAAATTTGTAGTAAGTTTCAAGAACTGATTCCGGAGCGTAAACCAAAAAACCGTCACCAATAAAAAGATCGTAATTCCCGCCCTGCAGGAACGTTTGCCTGGCGTGATTGATCTGATTGCGAGCCCATCCCACCCCCACGCCATCCAATGCCCGATCCCAAAGCTTGCCTTCAAACACCGTACCGATGCTGGCACTGCTGTCAGCCTCAGTAAAGGCCATGCTTTCGTTATGCCCGCCGGTCCAGAATGCGCGGGCAAACAGGCCGATCTCCGGCGTGATGGCTTGTTGCAGATTCAGTCCGGCACCGCCGCGCTTGGCATCGGTTTTGGGGGCATTCTGGACAAACACGCCGGTTTGATTGAGAAATTGCGTGTAGTCGGCAAGCTTCATGCGTCCCTGATAGGCCAGGAATTTGAGGGCCCCGCCCGACCAGCGCCGTTCCAATTCCCAGTTGACCCCAAAATGCTGACCGATGGATCCGTCAATTTCCATTTGATTGGGAAGACGCGGCATGGCAAACCAGCCCGCACGTGACGACCATTCATCCCAATCGAGTTCGGAAGCCATCCCCCAGGTATAACCGCGGGCATCCGCGGCATAGTCGTAAGCGCAATGGGTCATGAAACACCAGTTAAGGAACTGGTCGTCCGCCTTATGGGCATAGACATTGTCGTCAAACAGATCCAGCACATCCACCTTACCCCCCGTCAGATTGATGCGACGACGTTCGGAATCGCGGGCAAACTGGTGGGTATCCGCTTCGATTGCCACAGCATCTCCGCCCAGACTCCAGGTGTGGGTGACAAACCCCAGCGCAATGTAGGAAGTAAAATGGTTTTGCATGACGCGCTGCATATCGTTGTTCGTCAGTGCAGCAAGGCCCCCTGCATTGCTCAAGGGAATCCCTCGAATCGTCTCCACCCGCATCCAGGCTTCGGTTTGCTCTCCCATGGCATAACCCAGGTTAACCCCGGTGACACTGGAATAAGAGCGCTCTGCGGATGACCTCATGCTATTGGCCCCGTCCGGAGCACTGGAAGGGAAACTTCCATGG
>DAIDTL010000047.1:260-7709 GCA_027457225.1 Ferrovaceae bacterium | reverse complement strand
GCTGACGGGGGGGCTCAATGCTATCGAAACACTGGGTGAGGCCTCGGTGCTCTGTGTGGACAAGACGGGCACCCTGACTCAAAACCGCATGGCACTGACGGCCCTCTGTGTGGAAGGCCAAATGCTGGAGGTGGCCGGGTTGGATCGGGACGCCTTGCCGGAAACCTACCACGCGCTATTGGAATATGCGGTGCTTGCGAGTGAAATTGAGCCCCATGATCCCATGGAGCGTGCGTTTCATCTTTTTGCTCGAGACTATCTTGCCAATACCGAGCATCTTCACCCCGATTGGGAATTGGTTCATGAATATGAGCTTTCCCCGGAATTGCCCGCCATGTCACATCTGTGGCGCACGCAGGAGGGCCAGCATCCGATAGTGGCCGCCAAAGGCGCCCCAGAGGCCATAGCGGATTTATGCCATCTGCCCGATTTGATGCGCCAGGAAATGGCGCGCCATGCGGAACGGATGGCGGACCAGGGATTACGTGTCCTCGGTGTGGCGCGGGCAATTCATCGGGGACAACAGTGGCCCGAGATTCAGCATGATTTTGACTTTCAGTGGGTGGGGCTCGTCGGTCTGTCTGACCCCCTCCGGCCCGAGGTTCCGCTAGCCGTGGCGCAATGCCGTCGGGCTGGGGTTCGGGTTGTCATGATCACAGGAGACCATCCCAGAACGGCACGTGCGATCGCTGCGAGTGCTGGAATTGATCATGGACGGGTGATTACCGGGGCAGAACTGGCCAGCTGGACGGAAGCCGAGGTGGCATTGCACGTGAAACAAGCCAGCGTATTTGCCCGGGTGACGCCGGCGCAGAAGCTGGCTTTGGTGGAGGCTCTCAAGGCGCAAGGTGAAATCGTGGCCATGACCGGGGATGGCGTCAATGATGCCCCGGCACTCAAGGCTGCCCATATCGGCATTGCCATGGGTAAACGCGGGACCGACGTGGCGCGTGAAGCGGCTGCCCTGGTGTTGTTGGAGGATGATTTTGTGGCCATTGTCACGGCCATCGGATTGGGGCGACGTATCTATGCCAATTTGCGTCAGGCCCTGGTCTACACCATTGCAGTCCACGTGCCCACCATCGGACTGAGCATGCTGCCATTGCTCGTGGGGCTCCCTTTGGTGCTGGCCCCTGTGCATATTGCCTTCCTCGAACTCGTGATTGATCCCGCCTGTTCCATCGTATTCGAAGCTGAACTGGCCGATGCGCAGCTTATGGACGGCGCGCCCCGTTCTTCGGCGGAACCGCTGATTTCGACCCGACAGTTGATGACCAGTTTGGCGCTGGGTTTGGTAGCCACAGGCATCACCAGTGCCCAATACTTATGGGTCATCGCCCATGGCATGGCGCCGGACGCTGCACGGACCATGACATTCATTTCGTTGATTGGGGCAAACGGCGCATTGATCCTGGCGTCCCGGTCTCCAAGGCCGGGCATGACGCATCTTTTTACCGGGTTTCCAACGGCGGGAATCTGGGTCCTGGTATTGTCAGTGGCAGGATTGATTCTGGTGACGACGCTGCCGCTCCTGACTCAGGTTTTTGTCTTCAAATCATTGTCTCTGGTGCAGTGGTTGAGTGCCTTCGGTGTGGGGGCATCGACCCTGATCCTGCTGGAAGGAGTGAAGCGCCTGAACAGGCAGGTCAAGGCGGCACCCTGAGATTTGGTGCCGGTTTTTTGACGAGTGCCCCGAAGGTGGCGCCAACTGTCACCAGCACCACCCCGACCACAGTCACGCCACCGAACGCTTCACCCAGCAGGGGAACTGCCAGTAACGCCGAAGTGGCCGGAACGATGGCAAGCGTGAGGGAAGCCGCTCCGCTGCCTAAAGACAACGTCGCGTAGGCATAACTGAATGCGGCAATCAGGGCCGCCACCATGCCTTGATAAACTCCCTGCAGCACAATGTCGCCCAGGGGCGCATTGAAAATCCCCTTGGGTAAAAACAGGATATAGATGGGCAGATAAAGGGTTGCCGAGGCCACTGCGATTCCGCTTACCGCATCAATGGGGCGGACGTGCCACAGTCGCACCATCAAACCATAACAAGCCCACAAGATTGCGGCTCCGGCAAAGCAGAGATCGCCAAGCCATTCCAGCGGATTGTCAGGATGGGGTGCGCCAAGGCTTTTGATTCCAATGATCGCAACACCCGTTGCGGCAATGGCCAGTGCCCACAGGGAACGCGGCGCAGGGCGGTCTTTTAGCCACAGCCAGGCAAGGCCGGCCGTGGCCAGGGGGACGCCACCATTAATGACGATACCGGCATGGGCTGCGGGTGCGTAAGCGAAACCGCCATAGGCCAGAAGCGCATAAAACACGCCTCCTGCAGAAGCCAGCGCAATCAGTCGCGGCCAGGGCAGGGTGTTTTTGACCGCAATGAATACCGGAAGCATGAAGACGGCGGAAACGGCAAAGCGCAGGGCAGCAATATCAAAAGGTGTCAGGACACTTTTACCGCCGAGGCGCGATACGATGTTGAACCCGGTCCAACAGACGATAACGGTACCTGCTGCCAAAAAACCTTTCCATCTGGGGCGATCCGGGGATGTCTGGGGCATGGAATACAGGAAACATGAAGAGGAGCCCGTGAGTTTATCACCGATTCCACCCTGGGCTGGGGTCATGGTAAATTGTCGGGATGATAAAACTTCTGCTCTGGGGAATCGCGATCTGGCTGGCCTTCAAATATGCGCTGCCGGCATTGCGCCGTCTGAATGGCATCCAAAATCCGCAATCTCCCCGGGATAAGGGGGCGCAGGATACGGTGCGTTGTGCGCACTGCGGGGTTTACGTGTTGCGATCCGAAGCCGTTACCGATGGGAGCGTGTATTACTGCAGCGACGGGCATCGTCAGGCAGGGCGCTCGTAGGTGGCAAGCCTGGCATTTCCGGTGGATGCCGCAGGCGTCGTCCGCCGTGCACGACAGATCCCGTCAACCAACTGCGATGCGCGCCCGCCGCGCACCCCCATTGTGCTGCTCGTGGTTCACAACATCAGCCTGCCCCCCGATCAGTTTGGCGGGGAGGATATCATCCGGTTGTTTACCAATCGGCTTGACCCGGATTCGCATCCTGCGTATGCCGCGTTGCGTGACCTTCAGGTCTCGTCTCATTTTTTGATTCGCAGGACGGGGGAATTGATCCAGTTTGTGTCGTGTTTGCAGCGTGCCTGGCATGCCGGGGTATCCAGTTGGCGGGGGCGATCTGAGTGCAATGCGTTTTCTATCGGCATCGAGTTGGAGGGATGCGACACCCGGATTTTTGAGGATGCCCAGTATGAAGTTCTGGTCGCGTTGGCCAACAGTTTGTATCAAACTTACCCGATCAAAGCCATCGTAGGGCACTCAGATATTGCCCCCGGGCGCAAAACCGACCCCGGCCCTTGTTTTGATTGGGCCCGGGTTCGGCCGTTTGTCCCTGACTGTCCAAGTGAAGCGTGCTCAGGATAGAATGCGGGGCTATCGGGGCATCAAGACCCCAGAATGATCCAATCCATAGGGAGATTTAAATGGCATTGATAATCGGGATCCCCCGTGAAGTGCATTCCGGGGAGCGGCGTGTTGCCGCTACTCCGGATACGGCAACGCAATTGATGAAGCTGGGTTTCAAGGTTGCGCTCGAGGCGGGCGCAGGCGCCGGCTCGCACTTGTCTGACGAAGCCTATGCAGCCGTAGGGGTGGATATCGTACCGAATGCCCGGGCGTTGTGGGGCAGTGCCGACATTATCATCAAGGTGCGTCCTCCCGAGGGGCATCCCGAGCTTGGCATCCATGAATCCGAATTGCTGCGCCCGGGCATGACGTTAATCAGTTTCATCTGGCCTGCGCAACATCCTGACCTGATGCAAAAGTTAATGGCGCGCGGTGTTACCGTGCTGGCCATGGATGCCGTGCCCCGCATTTCCCGTGCCCAGAAAATGGACGCCTTGAGTTCCATGGCCAACATCGCGGGATATCGGGCGATTGTCGAAGCCTCCCAACATTTCGGTCGATTCTTCACGGGCCAGATCACGGCCGCAGGCAAGGTGCCTCCCGCCAAGGTGATGGTCATTGGGGCTGGCGTAGCCGGCCTGTCTGCTCTTGGGACGGCGCGGGGTCTGGGTGCCATCGTGCGCGCTTTCGATACGCGTCCCGAGGTCAAGCAGCAGATCGAGAGCATGGGCGGCGAGTTTCTGGAGCTCAACTTCGAAGAGGAGGGCTCGGGAACGGGGGGTTATGCCAAGCAGATGAGCCCGGAATTCATCAAGGCCGAAATGGCGTTATTTGCGGCGCAGGCCAAAGAGGTGGATATCATCGTGACGACTGCGCTGATTCCCGGGAAACCAGCCCCCAAGCTGATCACAGCTGAAATGGTGGCTTCCATGAAACCGGGCAGCGTCATCGTTGACATGGCTGCTGAGCAGGGCGGCAACTGCGAATGTACGGTTCCGGGCGAAGTCGTCGTGGTGCATGGCGTCAGCGTGATTGGATATACCGATTTGCCGAGCCGTCTGGCCGCCCAATCCAGTCAACTGTACGGCACCAATCTGCGACATTTGCTGACGGACCTGACACCGGCCAAGGACGGCCAGATCCTGGTCAACATGGAAGATGATGTGATTCGCGGGACGACGGTGATTCATAACGGACAGTTGACCTGGCCCGCTCCGCCCCTCAAAATCCCGGCCATTGCGCCTGCCAAACCCGCAGCCGCTCCCATGGTCGCGCCCAAGCATGGCCAACCGTCAGCCCCTGCCAAAACCCGCAAGCTGGCGATGATGGCAGCCTTTGGAGCACTGGTTTTTGCGGGCATTGGCGCCTATGCGCCTCCTGCGTTCCTGCCACACTTCACCGTGTTTGTTCTGGCATGTTTCGTGGGTTATCAGGTGGTGTGGAATGTTACTCCCGCACTGCATACCCCACTGATGAGCGTGACCAATGCGATCAGCGGCATCATCGTGATCGGCGCCTTACTGCAGGTTTCCAGTTCCAATACGCTCGTCATGGTATTGGCAGTGTTTTCTGTGTTGATCGCAACCATCAACATCTCTGGGGGCTTTCGCGTGACCCAGCGCATGTTGAATATGTTCCGAAAAGATTGAAAGGGCCGACACCATGGCAAACGGATTGATGACGGTTTCTTACATCGCTGCGGCGATTCTGTTTATTTTAAGCCTGGGCGGTTTGTCCCGACAGGAGACGGCCCGGCGCGGTAATTTTTATGGTGCATTGGGAATGGGTATTGCCATTCTCGCAACCGTGATCGGGGCACAAGTCACGGGTTACGGATTGTTGATTCCTGCCATCCTGATCGGTGCGGTTGTCGGCTGGGTACTGGCCGTGCGGGTAGAGATGACCCAGATGCCCGAACTGGTTGCGGTGCTGCACAGCTTTGTCGGGCTGGCAGCCACATTGGTGGGCTATGCCAGTTATCTGGATCCCAATATGCACCTGACCGGTGCGGAAAAAACCGTCCACGAAGTGGAAATTTACCTGGGCATATTCATCGGCGGCATCACCTTTACAGGCTCCATTATCGCGTTTGGAAAATTGCGGGGCTCCATTTCCGGTAAGCCCCTGATGCTGCCGGGACGTCACTGGATTAATCTGGTCGGCCTTCTGGCTGCTGTTTATCTGGGAAGTGTATTCCTGGGTTCGGAAGGCACCAGCGGACTGATGCCGCTGATCGCAATGACCGTGATTGCATTCCTGTTCGGGATTCATCTGGTCATGTCCATCGGTGGGGCGGATATGCCAGTGGTGGTCTCCATGCTCAACAGTTATTCCGGATGGGCGGCCGCAGCGACTGGTTTCATGCTTTCCAATGATCTGCTCATTGTCACGGGGGCCCTGGTGGGCAGCAGTGGGGCGATCCTGTCCTACATCATGTGTCGCGCCATGAATCGCAGCTTCATCAGTGTCATTCTGGGAGGCTTTGGAACAGGAGGCGGCACGTCCAGTACGGCTGAACCGCAAGGGGACGTCGTGCCCATCAGCGCTGAGGACACCGCGCAACTGCTCAGCGATGCCAAGGAAGTGATCATTGTGCCGGGCTACGGCATGGCTGTAGCGCAAGCCCAGGGGGTCATCAGCGAGATCACCAAGCGCTTGCGCGCCAAAGGCATCAAGGTGCGTTTTGGCATTCACCCGGTGGCCGGGCGCCTTCCGGGACATATGAATGTGCTGCTGGCCGAAGCCAAGGTCCCCTACGATATCGTGCTGGAGATGGATGAAATCAATGCCGATTTCCCCAATACCGACGCCGTGCTGGTTGTGGGGGCCAATGACATTGTTAACCCCAGCGCCCAGGACGATCCGGGTAGCCCGATTGCCGGGATGCCAGTGCTGCAGGTGTGGAAGGCCAAGACGGTCGTGGTGTTCAAACGCAGTATGGCTACGGGTTACGCAGGGGTAGAAAACCCGCTGTTTTACAAGGAAAACACGCGCATGCTGTTTGGGGATGCCAAAAAAAGCGTGGATGCCATTCTCGCGCATATCCCTGGCTGATCGTTTTATACGGGCATTTGGCGCGATTGTTGTCATATCAAGCGCCCACAAAAACAAGCCGTCCCAGAGAGCGTCATGAATTTGAAATGGAATGCCGTCATATTGGCCCTGGCAGCGGTTTGGTCAACACAATCCGCGTGGGCGGCGTTGCCGTACGAAATCCAGGTTTACGACGATTCCATTAACAAACCCGGTGTGGTTGGCTACGAACTCCACCTCAATACGACACCCAGCGGACAGTTGCCGGAGTATCCCGGGGAAGTCGGTTCGATGCATGCATGGCGCAGCACCCTTGAACTTAGTTATGGATTGACTGAAACGCTCGAGCCAGGGCTCTATCTTCCTGTCGTAAACAACCCCGATGGGGTCACAAATTTTGCAGGTCCGAGCTTTCGGCTGAAATGGATTCCGCATCGTGCGCCAGAGGATGGAGGCCTGTTTTATGGGGTCAATACGGAACTGACTTTTTTTAAGCGACGCTATGTTGAGGAGCAGAACGTGCTGTCGCTGCAGCCGATTTTGGGATACCGCACTCCCGAGTGGTTGGTTATAACCAATCCAACGCTGGATTATCCCGTGAGGGCAGGGTATCGGGAGGGAGGGCCTGGTTTTACGCCCAGTTTTAAGGTCAGCCGCACAGTTGCACCCGGAGTGGCCTCAGGGTTTGAGTACTACGCCGACTTTGGACCGCTGATGAATATTGCCTCCCAAAGCGGGCAGAGCCATACCCTCTTTCTGGTCGTCGATGTGAATCGGGCTCCCTGGGTTTTTAATCTGGGTATTGGCAGAGGTTTTGCAGGTGAAAGCGACAGATGGACAATCAAAAGCATTTTCGAACTCCCATTCAATTGAAGTGGTACCAGCTGTGCTTCGCGCTATTGCTGTGGCCTTTGACAGGTCTTGCCGACGACGTTGCTGCACAACCTGATCCTTCCGTAAGCCCCTGGGCCATCCATGGG
>DAIDTL010000047.1:0-250 GCA_027457225.1 Ferrovaceae bacterium | reverse complement strand
GCCCGGCCGGATGCCCCCAACAGTTTTGTCTCATCAGTAGAGAACGGCTATTCCAGTGTTGAGGGGTTCAATCTGGGCTACGACCTGGGCGAGGCCACAGAAGCCTGGATGCGGGTGGAAACCCTTCGCGGCATTGGTTTGAGCAACGCTGGTGGATTGGCAGGGCTCACTAACAACGACATGCAGCGCATCATGCAGAACCACCTCACTACCTATGTACCCGTGTCTTTTGTGACACACACCTGGAGTT
>DAIDTL010000046.1 GCA_027457225.1 Ferrovaceae bacterium | reverse complement strand
CCATCCAGCACGCTGAGATTAAGTGTGCCATTAATACCGGCTTTCATGCCTGACGTCCCGCTGGCCTCCATGGGATACAAGGGTGTATTGAGCCAGACATCCACACCGGCCACCAATCGACGCGCAAGGCCCATGTCGTAGTTCTCAAGCAAAAGGATCTTATCCTGAAATTCCGGCATACCGGCAATGGCATGGATTCGCCGAACAATATCCTGTCCGGGTTGGTCTGCCGGATGTGCCTTTCCGGCAAAAACAAACAGGACGGGGTATTGTGGATTCAGAACGATCTGTCTTAGCCAGTCCAGATTGTTAAACAACAGATCGGCACGTTTGTAGGTGGCAAAGCGACGTGCAAATCCAATCGTCAATACATTAGGCTCATGCATATCGGCATGTTTGAGCAGGCGCTCCAAGTGAGTATCATTGCCCAGATTTCGATAGTGCTGTACTGATACCCTTTGTCGAATGGCATAAAGCATCTGGGACTTGAGCGACTGACGGACACTCCAGTACAGATGGTCCGGAATGTCGTTGACGCTGTTCCAGAAGGTCCGATCGGAAAGCCGGTTACGCCATTCTCCACCAATGAACCGATCGAAGAGATCTGCCCACTCCCGAGCCAGGAAGGTGGGTACATGTACTGCATTAGTCACATAGCTGATGGGGTTTTCATAAACCGGAATCTGCGGCCAGAAACCAGAGCAAATTCGCGAGGTGACTTCCTGATGGATGCGCGAGACGCCATTCTGAAAACGGGAACCACGCATTGCCAGTGCGGTCATATTGAATTCAGATTCACTTTCCCCCGGATCGTTGCCCAAAGCCAGCAATTGATCCATATCGATGCCCAGTTCCCGGTCCAAGCCGCTGAAATAGCTGGCAATCATGTCCCTGCGAAAATGATCGTGCCCCGCAGGGACAGGCGTGTGAGTTGTAAAAACAGTACTCGCAGCTACAGCCTCGAACGCCGTGTAAAAATTCATGTGAGCATCGCTGACCATAACCCGAGCCCGCTCCAGTATCAGGAACGCAGCATGACCTTCATTGATATGCCAGACCGTGGGGCGTAAGCCTAAACGCACCAAGGCACGTACGCCTCCAATGCCCAACACGATTTCCTGCTCAATGCGAATTTTGCGGTCGCCACCATAAAGGCGGTGGGTGATTTCCCGATCTTCCGGGAATTTTCACTCAGATCGGTGTCCAGCAGATAGATTTTTACGTTGCCAATATGCGACCACCACACCTTGATTTGTATGACGCGTCCATTCATTTCCACGGTCACCCGGATTTCCTGGCCACTGTCATCCAGCGCGGGATGCACCGGTAGTTCATCGAAATCGGAATCGGCATTAATGGCTACCTGGTTGCCTTCACGATCAATGCACTGGGTGAAGTAGCCCTGGCGATAGAGCAGCCCCACTCCTACAAAGGGCAGGCCAATATCGCTCGCAGCCTTGCAGTAATCCCCAGCGAGAATTCCCAACCCGCCGGAATAGATGGGAAAGCTTTCGTGGAATCCGAACTCCGCACAGAAATAAGCCACCAGGTCGTTGGGGGCTAGTTTGTTGAGCCTGCGCAGTGTCGGCTCGTTGTGGTAGGTATCGTAGGACGACAGGACCCGGTTATAGGCTGTAAGAAACGCGTGATCTTCAGACGCTTCGTTCAGCCTGTACTCATCAATGCGGCGGAGAAATTTGATGGGGTTGGCTCCCACCAGATCCCACAACTGAGGGTGAAGACGTGCGAACAGAGTGCGTGTAGGACGATCCCAGCTGTACCACAGGTTGTTGGCCAACTCCTCCAGGCGGCTCAGTTTGGCAGGAATCCTCGGACTGGTTTCAACGACAAACCGTGTACCGGGCAGTGGGCCATTTTCCATTTATTGCGACCTCATTAATAAAAACTTTAGACTATCACAGGTTGTTGGGTAATACTGGCTCCAGGAATCTGGGTTTCATCCGATATTCCAGTGTGGCCCCTTTACGAGTACGTACCATAATATGGCGCTGCAATTCGCGGGTCGTCATATTCGCGATAACCTCGGTCCCTGATCGATTGACTCCGTGAACGATCAAACCATCGAGCGTGATCAGGCTCACTGCCAGGAGTTTTTCCCCCTTGTCGAGACCCATCAGGATGACACCCCGCCCACGCGGCATCGTCCTGATCTCCTCCAGCCCAAAAATCAGCAATCGCCCTTTTTCAGACAACGCTGCCACATGCGTGGCCTCAGGGTAATAACATACCGGAGCAATGGGCGTTTCATCTGATTCAAGCGACATGAATGTTTTCCCAGCCTTGACTCGCGAAGCTAAATCTTCAGCCATCACCAAAAACCCCGCTCCACCCGAACCGGCCACAAGGAAGCGTTCCCCGGGAGCAACCGCAAACGCCTGGCTGATGCGCGCGCCCGGCTGAAGGTCTAGCAGTGAGGTAATCGGTACACCATCGCCGCGTCCACCAGGAATTTCAGATACCTTGACGGTATAGGCCCTGCCACTGGTATCGAGCACCACAATGGACTGAACTGTACGGGTCTCCATCACGGCCAGAGCCACATCTCCCGCTTTATAGCCAAACTGGCTAGCATCCAGTTGATGTCCCTGCCGCGCTCGAATCCAGCCGTTGCGTGACAGGGTAACCGTGGTAGCTTCATCCAGCACCGTAGGTACAACCACTGTAGACTCGACCGCTTCGATCAGAGTGCGTCGTGCATCGCCGTACTGCTTGATGTCTGCTTCGATTTCGGTAGTAATGAGCTCGGTCTGCGCTTCACGGCTGTTGAGAATATTCTGCAATCCCCGCCGTTCGGCTTTCAGCACCTTTAGCTCTTTTTCGATGCGAACACCTTCCAGACGCGCCAACTGCCGCAATCGGATTTCCAGAATGTCTTCTGCCTGAACCTCGCTCAGGCCAAACTGCCGGATGATGTCTTCCTTGGGTTCATCCGACTCACGGATCACCTTGATCACCTGATCGATGTGCAGCAACGCCAACTGGCGCCCTTCCAGAATGTGGACACGTCGCTCGACCTGGTTCAACCGGTAGCGACTGCGCCGGACCACGGTTTCATAGCGAAAATCGATCCATTCCACCAAAATTTCGTGAAGATTTTTTTGGCGCGGGCGGCCATCCCGGCCCAACAGGACCAGATTGATGGGCAGGCTCGATTCCAGACGCGTGTGTGCCAGCAATAAATTGACAAACTCCTGCTGATCCTGGCGGCTGTACTTTGGTTCGAACACCAGTCGAACGGGTGATTGTTTATCCGATTCGTCCCGAACCAGATCCAAGGCACCCAACAACAATGCTTTAAGATTGGACTGCTCTGGCGTAAGCGACTTTTTACCTTCCCGGGTCTTCGGGTTCGTCACCCTTTCGATATCTTCCAACACGTCACGCGTCGAAATGCCAGGCGGCAGTTCGGTAATCACAACACGCCATTGTCCGCGGGCCAAATCCTCCACGATCCAACGTGCCCGGGTTTTAAGGATGCCGCGCCCGCTTGCGTAGGTGTTAACGATATCTTCGGGGCTCGAGGTGACCTGGCCCCCACCGGGGAAATCCGGTCCCTTGATGGTCTTGAGCAGTTTGGCGAGCGAAAGATCCGGATTGCGCAACAGAGCCATGACGGCTTTGCCCACTTCAACCAGATTATGGGAAGGAACTTCCGTAGCCATTCCGACCCCGATGCCAGAAGCCCCATTGAGCAGGAGCATGGGCAAGCGTGCAGGGAGTAATTTGGGCTCCTGAAAAGATCCGTCATAGTTGGGCCCAAACTCGACCGTATCCTGATTGATTTCGGACAATAGCAATTCCGCCAGTGGAGTAAGCCGACACTCGGTGTAGCGCATGGCGGCCGCGCCATCCCCATCACGACTGCCGAAGTTGCCCTGCCCGTCAATCAGCGGATAGCGCAGAGTAAAGTCCTGGGCCTGGCGCACCAATGCTTCATAGGCGGCCATGTCGCCGTGGGGATGATATTTACCGATGACATCACCAACCACCCGCGCTGATTTGACATGCCGCGCCGGACGATACAATCCCAATTCATGCATAGCGAACAGAATTCGACGCTGCACCGGTTTCTGCCCATCAGCCACATCAGGCAGAGCACGCCCCATCACGACACTCATGGCGTACTCAAGATAGCTGCGCTCTACAAAGCCAGACAAATCAAGACTGTCCCGGCCATCACTGCCTGAGTCGATTCCTGCAACTGCCGAAAAGAGGTCCCCCGTCACTGCAGTAGGTTGGCCTTTGGACTGACTCATCAAATATCTACCTCAACATCGGTGCCATGCTGTTCCATCCATTCGCGCCGGGCGCTGGCTTCTCCTTTCCCCATCAGTTTTGAAAACACCATATGCGCTTCAGATCGTGCCTGATTCATAATTCTGACGGGTAGGACACGCCGTGTGTCCGGATTCATTGTAGTGTCCCATAACTGTTCTGGATTCATTTCTCCCAAACCCTTGAAACGGCCTACCGACCAGCTACCCGGACGAACACCTTCCTTGGTCAGACGGTCTTCGATGGCTTCAAGTTCTCCATCGTCCAACGCATACAGCTTACGTGCCGGACGCTTGCCATGAGGAGGAACATCAATGCGAAACAAAGGAGGGCTTGCCACGCAGACATGCCCTCCCGCAATCAGGGCCGGAAAATGCATGAAGAACAGGGTCAGCAACAGCACCTTGATGTGACTCCCGTCTACGTCAGCGTCCGACATAATGATGATACGTTGGTAGCGCAGCCCGGACAGGTCGGGGGCATCTTCAGGCCCATGTGGATCGACGCCTACTGCAACAGCAATGTCATGAATCTCGGTATTGGCGAATAAACGGTCCCTGTCCACTTCAAAGGTATTAAGAACCTTGCCACGCAAGGGCAGGATGGCCTGGGAATGTTTGTTACGAGCGAGCTTGGCTGAGCCCCCGGCAGAATCACCTTCTACCAGAAAAATCTCACGTTCAATGACATCATCCGACTCACAATCGGTCGGCTTTCCCGGCAATATCGCAACGCCACTGCCTTTTCTCTTTTCTACTTTCTGGCCTGACTTCATACGGGCCAATGCTTGCCTAATCACTACTTCGGCAATTTTTTTACCCCAGTCCACATGCCCGTTGAGCCAGACTTCTAATGGATCTCGCACCATGCCAGAAACCAGCTTCAGGGCATCGCGGCTTGTCAGCTTTTCCTTTGTCTGGCCTTGAAACTGGGGATCCAATATGCGCGTGGAAAGTACATAATGCAGACGCGCCGACACATCTTCCATTTGCAAACGCACCCCACGCGGCAACAACCCGTGATGCTCGATAAAGGATTTCATCGCTTCAAAGACGCCGGTCCGCAAACCTGCCTCATGTGTTCCCCCCGCTGCCGTAGGAATCAGGTTGACGTAAGATTCCCCTTGCCCAGCGCTCGTCTCATACCAGCCAAACGACCACGCCGCACCTTCCCCTTCGGCAAAACTGTCCGAGTCGGATCGATGTTCTACATACCGTTGGTCCGTAAAAACGGGAGCCACCGGCTCCTGCTGTTCGGTGATCTCCTCCAAATAGCCTTTCAGTCCGTCTGGATAATGCCAGGTCCGAGTCGGCGCGACCTTGTCATTTTCCACGTGCAGGACCACGTTCACGCCTGGCAGCAGAACTGCCTTGGCGCGCAATGAACGTTCAAGTTCCTGTAACGAAACATCGGGAGAATCAAAGTAGCGCGGGTTCGGAACGGAGCGGATCAGCGTTCCAGAAACGCTGGCCGGACAAGTGCCCACGGTCTTCAGTTTTTCAATCACGTCCCCGTTGGCAAAGACAAAACGATACACTTTACCATCTCGTTTGACGGTGACTTCGAGCCTGCTGGAGAGCGCATTGGTAACCGATACCCCGACACCATGCAGACCACCCGAAAAGGCGTAAGCACCTTCGTTTCCCTTTTTGTCGAATTTCCCCCCTGCATGCAAGCGGGTAAACACCAGTTGTACGGTGGGTTCCTTTTCTTCGGGGTGCATACCCACTGGAATGCCTCGCCCATCATCTTCCACCGTGACTGAGCCATCGACATGCAGAGTGACATCCATACGGGTGGCATAGCCACCCAGCGCTTCATCCGCTGCGTTATCAATGACTTCCTGAATGATGTGGGTGGGATCCTGAGTCCGGGTATACATCCCTGGACGTTCTTTTACAGGCTCGAGGCCTTTCAGAACGCGGATACTGGATTCAATGTAACGACCTTTGGCCAAAAGACAATTCCTTGCAAAACCACTACGACAAACGGGGTTACCGTTAAAATGTTGCCGCGATCATCGCATCATTGACGACAATCGCCAAGTCTTGGACAGTTTATGGCCCCAATATGGGATGCAATCATCATCGGCAGCGGCTTTTCCGGATTGGCCATGGCCGAGCAGCTGCGCCGTGCAGGAGGGTACCAATTCCTGATTCTGGAGCGGGAAAACCAGGTGGGGGGCACCTGGCGGGATAACCGTTATCCTGGCTGCGCCTGCGATGTCCCCTCGCACCTCTATTCCCTGTCTTTCGCACCCAAAGCAGACTGGCAACGACGTTATGCAACTCATTATGAAATATGGAAATATCTTGAAACCATCAGCACCCCTTTGAAACCTCATTTGCGTCTGAAGGCCTGTGTCACAGAAGCGCGGTTCGATGAGAATCAACAACATTGGCAGGTGATACTACAATCCGGAGAAACCCTCTATTCGCGACTGCTAATGGCTGGATTGGGACCGCTCAACCGTCCCCAGATTCCTAATCTACCTGGATTGGATCAATTTACAGGCCCTTGTTTTCACTCCATGAACTGGCCTGACCAAGTGAAGCTTGACGGACAACGGGTTGCGGTGATCGGCACGGGGGCTTCTGCAATCCAGATCGTTCCCGCCATCGCCGGAACCGTTGGCAGCCTAACACTGTTTCAACGCACTGCCCCTTGGGTAATCTCCAAGAACGATCGGCCCTACTCGCGCTGGATGCAGCGCTGCTTTCAAATCATTCCAGGATGGCGCTGGCTTTACCGCGCCTGGTTGTACGCTTCCCAGGAAATTCATGGCCTGGCCTTTCTCTGGCCGGTGCTCATGCGCCCGGTGCAAGTGCTGGCCCAACATGCCCTGCTTCGTCAGGTTCACGATCCAGTGCTGCGGCAAAAACTCACCCCACATTACACCATGGGCTGCAAGCGAATCTTGCTTTCAAACGACTACTTTGAGACGCTACAGCGCCCAAATGTGACCCTCGTGACCGACCCGATAGCGCGAATTTCGCCGACGAGTGTCATCACCCGCACGGGTGAGGAATACCCAGCGGATGTGCTGGTGCTTGCCACGGGGTTTCGTCATGCGCAGGTCCCGGAGTCTCCTATTATCCGAGGACGCGCAGGAGTGACGCTCCAGATCGCCTGGCAACATGGGCGCGCTGCTTACTTGGGCACGTCAGTTGCAGGGTTCCCCAATTTTTTTCTGCTGGCAGGCCCGCACAGTGGGCTTGGCCACAATTCCATCATTTTCATGATCGAAGCCCAGGTTCACTGGATTCTGGGCGCATTACAAGCCATGAAACAAACCAGAGCGAGAACCATCGCAGTCTCGGATACGTCCTATCAACGTGCCATGGACGAAATGGCGCGGCGGTCTCGGCGAACGGTCTGGCAATCGGGATGTCAGAGCTGGTATCTTGACGAACAGGGCCACAACACTGCAATCTGGCCGGGTTTGTCCGTAGAGTTCTGGCTACGGACCCGTCGCTTCAAACGTCACGATTTTATTCTGGAGCATCATGACATCGACC
>DAIDTL010000045.1 GCA_027457225.1 Ferrovaceae bacterium | reverse complement strand
GGCTGGGGCATCACGCCACCGGGTTGGAAGGGGTGCCGCGTTTTGCAGCCATGGCGCGTGCCCTTAGCGGGTGCGAGGTCCTGGAGCAAAGCTTCCTGCAACTGAGTTTGCCCGCGGCGCATTTCGATGGCGTATTTGCCAATGCCGCACTGTTTCATGTGCACAGTCAGGAATTGCCACGGGTGCTGGGTCAGTTGCAGGCCGCACTAAAACCGGGTGGCGTGCTTTTCAGCTCGAATCCGCGCGGTGAAGGTCAGGAAGGATGGAGCAACGGTCGCTACGGCGTGTTCCATGATCTTGCAGGCTGGCGTAGCCACATGCTGGCGGCCGGATTTGTCGAACTGATGCACTACTACCGGCCCGCAGGCCTGCCGCTTGAACAGCAGCCCTGGCTGGCCAGTGTGTGGCGCAAACCGCACGGCTGAACAGGGCTATGGCATTTCCGTAGCAGATTGCTTAACATGGAGGATGGGTCTTATCGAACGACGTCAAATTGGGCAAATAGGTGAGCCGCAGTGACGGGAATCCTTAAAATTGCGCTCAAACTCCTTGTCAATGACAAAAGTAAGTTTTCTGCGCTTTTGGTCGGAATTACCTTTGCAGTGTTCCTCATGGTCATGATGACGTCCATGTTTTCGGGAATCCTGACACGCGCCTCAGCCACCGTTCTTAACATTGGTGCAAAAGTCTGGGTGATGGATCCGGCGGTCAACAATGTCGCCAGCAGTATCCCCATGCCGGATTATGTCCTGGATGCGGTCAGGAGCATCAACGGGGTCAAATATGCCGTTCCCCTGTATTCAGGCGGGGCGCTGGTCAAGCTGCGCAGTGGCTCCTACCAGTTTGTGACGGTCATGGGTCTGGACGATTCCACGCTGTTTGGCAGACCCGAGCTGCTGGCAGGAAAAATTGAGGATATCTTTGCAGAAAATGCTTTCGTGGTCGTGCAGGATGCCGAATTTGCCAAGCTGGAAAACCCAATAATTGGGACCGAGTTCGAAATCAACGATCACCGGGGGGTGGTGGTGGGCCTCGCAAAGGTCAACACTTCCGGCCTGTTTGGGGTTCCCACGCTCTACACCACCTTCAGCAGGGCCATCACCTACATTCCCTCGACACGATTTACGGCAGCCTACATTTTGATTGAGCCCAAAGGCAGTGGAGATCTTTCGTACATCAAGCGGCAAGTCCAAAAACTGGGCTACGAAGCCCTGACCAAGGATGAATTCATCCAGAAAATTTCCAATTTCTATAAATACAACACGGGCCTGGGGATCAACGTGCTGTTAATGACCATCATCAGTTTCATCGTTGGCCTGTCCATATCGGGACAAACGTTTTATACCTTCATCCTTGAAAACCTGGAAAAGTTTGGTGCACTGAAAGCCATCGGCGCAAAAGGGCGCGAGCTGATCACCATGATTCTGTTCCAGGCCACATTTACGGCGCTGACGGCCTACGGCCTGGGGGTGGGCCTGGCCACGACGCTCATTGTGGTGGCGAGGCTGAGATTGCCCGATTATGCAGCCCAGATCACCTACGGCAATCTTGGGCTGGCTTTTGTCATGGTGCTGATCATCGCAGGCGTTTCCAGCTACATCGGTATCCGCAAGGTGATCCGGATTGAACCGTTTGACATCTTCAGGAGCTGACGTGGCAAATCTGGCCGTCAGGGCCCAGGGGCTGACCAAGTGGTTTGGCGAAGGCGACGCAAAAACCTTTGCTGTGCGTGACGCCAGCTTTGAAGCGCATTTTGGTGAATTGCTCTACATCGTGGGCCCGTCTGGAAGCGGGAAAACGACCTTGCTGAGCATGATTTCCGGAATCCTGAGGCCGAATTCGGGAAATGTCATGATCGAGGATAAGGATATCTGGAGCCTGTCAGATGATGAGATTGCCGATTTCAGGCTGAACAGGATCGGGTTCGTGTTTCAGGATTATCACCTCTTCCCCAGGTTGACCACGGTGGAGAATGTGGCCATTCCATTGATCTTGAAGAAAATGGACTGGAACGAATCCCTGAAGGTTGCCCTGGGGTATCTGGAAATTGTTGGGCTGGAGGAGAGGGCGCAGTTGCCGCCGGTCAAATTGAGCGGCGGCGAACAACAGCGTGTGGCCATCGCCAGGGCGATCGCCAGCCATCCGGATATCCTGATATTTGATGAACCAACGGCTTCACTGGATGGGGATACGGGAAGAAAAATCGTGGAGTTCGTGAAGAAGGATATTCTCAATGAAAAACGCTGCATCATCATTGTGACCCATGACATCAGAATATTCGAGTTCGCAGACCGGATCATGAATATGGAAGACGGCAAGATCACAGGCGTTGAAAAAAGGGAGCCTTGAATGAGAAACAAACTGCTATTCGCGTTTGCAATCATTGGCGTTTTGGTGGGTTTGGTGAGCGCCTATGTGTTCGGGATTCAGAGAAAGCCCCAGCCACCGGCTTTCACGCCTGCGTCGAACCCCTATGACAAGGGCATTTATGCCAACGGAATCGTCGAAACGCTGCAAAAGAGCGGTGAGAACATCAATATTTATCCGGAAGTTTCCGGATCCGTGAGCAAAATTCTGGTTTCGGAAGGTCAGCCGGTGCATGTGGGCGTGCCGCTCTTCCAGGTGGAGGATTCCGTCCAGCGCGCGATTGCCGAGCAGCAAAAAGCCCAGGCTGAATCGGCACTGGCCCAGATCGCCCAGGCGAAGGCCAGCCTAAAAAATCTGCAGGATCAGTTGGACAAGCAAAGAACATCCCGGGACCTGGACCCCCGGTCGGTGAGCAGGGATAGCCTGGATACCGCACAAAATGGCGTCGAGATTGCCAGGGCCAACCTGGAGGTGGCCCAGAAGCAGTACCAGGCGTTATCGAAAGCCTACCTGGCGGCCAATGCCCTGCTGGCAAAGTATGAAGTCAGAGCGGCTTCAGAGGGAACCGTCCTGTCCATCAATACGTCGGTCGGCAGTTATGTTTCTCCCCAGGGCGCTTACGACAGTTATACCGGAGGGTTCGACCCGGCCGTGGTGATGGGTAATTTGCAAAGCGACCTCAGTGTCCGGTGTTATATCGACGAGATCCTGATCCACAGAATCCCCATCCCGTCGCAAATGCATGCACGTATGTTTATCAAGGGGACGGAGGTCAGCATTCCACTTGAATTCGTCAGGATCCAACCGTACGTTTCCCCCAAAATTGAACTGTCCAACCAAAGAACGGAAAGGGTGGATGTGCGGGTGCTTCCGGTGATCTTTAAATTTGCGAGACAGAAGAACGTTGCAATTTTTCCTGGGCAACTTGTGGATGTTTACATTGGTGAGCAAACAAGTGCGCCGGAAAAATAACAGGGCATCCCCACCCACCGTCAAAAGCACCCGCAGCACAAACGGTCTGTGGGTTCTGTGTGGGATTGCCCTGCTGTATTTTTCGGGTTGTTCTGTCGGCCCGGACTATGTTCGTCCGGAAGCGCCCACCGTCGATCATTACAATTACGAAAAAGACCCGTCGGAGACCGTTCCCGTTGATGGGCAGCCCCAACGTTTTGAGCCAGGTGTCGGACCTGTTGCAAACTGGTGGCAATTGTTCAACTCCAAACCGTTGGATGCGGCCGTGGCCGAGGGACTCGCAGAAAATCCCGGCATTCAGGCAGCCCAGGCCAGCCTCCGACAAAGCAATGAAAATCTCCGGGCCGGCTATGGGATTTTTTATCCCCAGGTGGATGCCGGTTTCGGCACGTCCAGGGAAAAATTTTCTCCAGCCCTGTTCGGCAGTTCCGCGCCCGCCACCATTTTTAATCTGACAACGCTTTCGGCATCCGTGAGCTATGCGCTGGATCTGTTTGGCGGGGAACGTCGCGCCATCGAAAACCTGTCGTCCCAGGTGGACCTGCAACGGTCTGTCGCCCTGGGAACCTACCTGGTGCTGTCGGGAAATATCGTCAATACCATCGTTGCAATGGCGGCCTATCAGGCAGAGATTGAAGAAACGGAACAGTTGATCGCCTTGCAAAAAGAGCAGATCGGGATTGTCGAAAAGCAGTTTCAGGCCGGAACGATTGCTTATGGGGCCGTGCTCGATTTGCGCAGCCAGTTGACGACCCTGGAAGTCACGTTGCCTCCGTTGAAACAGAGGTTAAGCCAGGCGGAACATTTACTGGCGACCCTGGAAGGAAAGACGACCGCAACCTGGCAACCTCCGAGGGTTGCCATGGCTGATCTGTACCTGCCACGCCATCTGCCGCTCTCGTTGCCTTCCGAACTGGTCCATCAGCGTCCGGACATTCTTGCCGCCGAGGCACAACTGCACGGTGCAAGCGCCAGCATCGGCGTGGCGACGGCAGCGCTCTTTCCAAGCTTTTCCCTGAACGCAAATTATGGGCAGGACAGCACGTCCATGAGCCGGCTTTTGGCCAGCAGTAGCAACGTCTGGAGTCTGGGGGCAGATGTCACGGCTCCCCTCTTCAATGGCGGCACGTTGCTGTCCAGGCGGCAGGCCGCCCTGGAGGCTTATCAGCAAAGCCGTGCGATTTACCGGCAAACGGTCCTTGCCGCTTTTGCCCAGGTTGCCGATACGGTGCGCGCCCTGGAGCACGACGCGGAAGTGACGCAGGCCCAATCCCGGTCTGTGGCGACTGCACAGGCGTCATTGCATCTTGTCCAGACCAATTACCAGGCAGGGATGGTCAATTATCTCCAGGTGCTTGCCGCCGACATCCAGGTGCATCAGGCAAAAATCAATGCCCTCCAGGCCCAGGCCCAGCACTTTCAGGATACGACGGCTTTGTTTGTCGCCCTGGGAGGGGGTTGGGAGCAACCCGCTGAAGCGGGCAAGCCGTAACCTTCGACCAAGACCCGGACTCAAAGGGTGATCTGCTGGTCCCGTACCGGAATTTCCACCTGCGACGGCGCCAGCGTCAGCGCAAAGGATTGCATCACCGCCGGTTCACCATGAACCAGCAGGGTGCGCGCAGGCGCAATTTTACGTTGCCAGGCCAGCAGTTGGTCGCGGTCGGCATGGGCTGAAAATCCGTTGATGGTGTGAATGTGGGCGCGCACCGCGATTTCCTCACCCAAAATAGTCACTTCCCGGGCGCCATCAATGATGCGGCGAGCGAGTGTGCCCCGGGCCGCAAAGCCCACAAAAATCACGCTGCAATTCTCGCGCCACAGGTTGTGTTTGAGGTGGTGACGCACCCGTCCTCCGGTACACATGCCAGAGCCTGCCATGATGATGGCGCCCCCCCTGAAGCGGTTGATGGCCATGCTGTCCGCAGTTTCGCGGGTGGCATGCAGTCCCGGCAGGGCAAAGGGGTCGCGCCCGGCCGCAAACAGCCTGGCGGTGGCGAGATCATAGCAATCGGGATGGCGTTCAAAGATTTCGGTGGCCGAGATCGCCATGGGAGAATCGAGAAATACCGGCAGGGCGTGCGGCAGAAGGCCCTGCTCACGACCTTCGCGCAGAATGAACAGCAGTTCCTGGGTGCGTTCCAGGGCAAAGGTGGGAATGATGACATTGCCGCCTCGCTGGAAGGTGGCGTTGATGGCCTCGTAAAGTTCCTTCACGGAGTCGGCGGAGGAGCGGTGCAGGCGGTCGCCATAGGTGGTTTCCATCACCACCACATCGGCATGGGGCGGAGCCACAGGATCACGCAACAGCCGACTGCCGGCATTGCCAAGGTCACCGGAAAACACCACCTGACGATGCGTGCCGTCTTCTTCGAGGTCCAGCACGATGCTGGCTGAGCCCAGGATGTGCCCGGCATCCACAAAAGTGGCGCGGATGCCCGGCGCCACATCCAGCGGCATGTCATACGTGGCGGTGCGGCCGAAGTAGTCCAGGGTATTGAGTGCGTCAAGGGTCGTGTAGAGGGAGGCCACCTGGACATTCTTGCCGCGGCGGGCATTCTTGCGGGAGCGGTATTGCGCTTCTTCTTCCTGCAGGTGGGCCGAATCCAGCATCACGATGCGTGCGAGTTCCCGGCTGGCCGCCGTGGTGATGATTTCACCCCGAAACCCGCGCTTGACCAGGAGCGGCAGGCGGCCGCAGTGGTCCAGGTGGGCATGGGTAAGCAACACCACATCGATGCTGGCCGGATCAAAACCGAAAGGGGCAGCATTCAGTTCATCCAGCTCGCGTTCGCCCTGATACAGACCACAGTCGATCAGGACATTCTTGCCCGCGCAGCTGACCTGGTGGCAGGAGCCGGTTACTTCCTGGTCGGCGCCGTGAAAGGAAAGGTGCATTAGGAGGGGCCCAGTGCTGTTTTCTGGGCGGGTGACTCGGTGGCGGAGAGAGAGGGATTCGAACCCTCGATAGAACTTTTGATCCTATGCTCCCTTAGCAGGGGAGTGCCTTCGACCTCTCGGCCATCTCTCCGGATCGGTAGTGCCAAAAATCGCCCAGTAGCGGGTATTATCCCTTAGCCAGCGGCGTTGCGCTATCTAGTTCAAAAGCCTTATGGAGCGCGCGCACGGCAAGCTCCATGTATTTTTCGTCGATAACCACCGAAATCTTGATTTCAGAAGTGGAAATCATCTGGATGTTGATCCCTTCTTCCGACAGGGTTTTGAACATACGGCTGGCCACGCCCGCATGGGAGCGCATACCCACGCCTACCAGCGATACCTTGCAGATCCGGTTGTCACCGCGTACTTCGCGGGCGCCGGTTTCAGGCCTGATGGTGTCGTTGAGCAGCTTCAATGTTTTCTGGTAATCGTTGCGGTGGACCGTGAAAGAAAAATCGGTTGAGCCATCCACACCGATGTTCTGGATGATCATGTCCACGTCCACGTTGGCTTGACCCACCGGGGACAGGATCGAATAGGCAATGCCGGGACGATCGGGCACGCCCAGCAAAGACAGTTTGGCCTCATCGCGATTGAACGCGATTCCGGAAATGATGGGTTGTTCCATGTTGGTGTTTTCCTCAAAGGTGATCAGCGTGCCGTTGTTCTTGTCCTCGAAACTGGACAGCACCCGCAGCTTGACCTTGTATTTGCCGGCAAATTCCACAGAGCGGATTTGCAGGACCTTGGAGCCCAGGCTAGCCATCTCCAGCATCTCTTCAAAGGTGATGGTTTCCAGGCGACGCGCTTCCGGCACGATACGGGGGTCGGTGGTATACACACCATCCACGTCGGTATAGATCTGGCATTCATCAGCCTTGAGGGCTGCAGCCAGGGCGACACCGGTGGTGTCCGAACCACCACGCCCCAGCGTCGTGATGTCGCCACTTTCCGTCGTTCCCTGAAAACCTGCGACTACCACCACTTTGCCGGCGTCAAGATCGGCCCGGATGTGTTGCTCATCAATGTCAAGAATGCGGGCTTTGGTATGTGCTTCGTCAGTCAATATGCGAACCTGGCCCCCCGTATAGCTTTTGGCGGGGATGCCACGTTCGATCAAGGCCATGGCCAGCATACCGATGGTGACTTGTTCGCCCGTAGAGACCACGACATCGAGTTCGCGTGGGTCAGGTTGCGTCTGGATTTCCCGGGCGAGTTTGATCAGCCGGTCGGTTTCGCCACTCATGGCAGAAACCACGACCACCACCTGATGATCCTGCGCGCGGAAACGGGCGATCCGCTCGGCCACCTTTTTGATGCGTTCCGGGTTGGCGACGGATGTGCCGCCATATTTTTGTACGATCAATGCCATAAATGTCAGCCAGTCCACCCTGACCTGAAAAAAACCCACATGTTACCGCAAAACCGGTTCAATGGCAGAATGGCGGTTTAGTGAACCGACAATTTCCAGACCCCTCATGACACCTCAAGCTTCGCATCGCGCCGCCCAACTATTATGGGACCACTGGCAGCACACCAC
>DAIDTL010000044.1 GCA_027457225.1 Ferrovaceae bacterium | reverse complement strand
GAGTTCATGGGAGGCTCCGTGGGATCGGTCGTCGGTGAACGGTTCGTGCGCGCCGTTGAGGCAGCCATCGATCAAAAATACCCTTTTGTCTGCTTTCTGGCCAGTGGCGGGGCCCGGATGCAGGAAGGGCTGCTGTCGTTGATGCAGATGGCCAAAACCTGTGCTGCACTCACTCGTCTCGCGCAGGCCCGTCTACCGTTCATTTCGGTGTTGACTGATCCCACAATGGGCGGTGTTTCGGCCAGTTTTGCCATGATCGGCGATGTCGTGATCGCAGAACCTAATGCGCTTATCGGGTTTGCGGGCCCCCGGGTGATCGAGCAAACGGTGCGAGAGGTTCTCCCCGAAGGATTTCAGCGTGCTGAATTTCTGTTGGAGAAAGGGGCAATCGATATGATCGTAGATCGCCGTCAGTTACGGGATCGGATTGCAAATATTCTTGGACAGCTGACGCAGGTTGTTGAAGACGCCTGATTGTCGGTCAAAAGGAGGGTTCCATGAAACGCTCCCTGAATGCTCAAGAACAAGCCCTACGCATTCAGAGCCGCCGCCGCATGATTGGCGCAGCGGTGATCATGTTGTGCGTGGTTCTGTTATTACCCATGATTCTTAATCATTCCACGGATCCAAAACTGTCTTTCACCATGCCGGCACCGGTTCCTCCGCGCCCGCAGGAAGCTGCCCGGACCGTAGCCTCCGTGACCCTGCCTCGTGTCGAATTGCCGCAACCCGCTGTCGATACTGCACCGGAGCCCGCGCCGTCTTACCTTGAGCAGATCTCATCGGAGATCCCGGTTGCTCCTTCCGCTGACGCCAGGGCTGGTTTTCTGATCCAGGTGGGGGTATTCAGTGACCGTAGCAAAGCACAGGCTCTGGTTAAAAAGCTTAATGATCAGGCGATCCATGCGTTTGGCGAGGTGGTGCACACCAAGGACGGATCCCGGGCTGTCCGGGTTCGGGTTGGGCCATTGCACAGCAAGGCAGAGGCGCTTGCAGTGACTCATCAACTCGAGCGACTGGGGCAAAAATCCATGATTATTTCACCATGATGGGCACCATTGCCGGCCTGACCTGGATTGACTGGGCCGTGCTGGCGATCGTTTTGATCTCGCTCGCGATGGGTGTGGTGCGGGGGGTGGTCAAAGAAATTTTTTCCCTGATTGGGTGGGTCGTCGCTTTCTGGCTTGCAAAAACCTTTAGCCTGACAGGCGCTCACTGGCTGGTGCCCATCATCAGTAGTGAAACTGTACGTTTGATGGCAGCCTTCGTGATGTTTTTTCTGGCTGGATTGTTCATTACGGCACTGGTGGGTTACGTTTTCAACGCGATGGTGACTAGTGCCGGATTGGGAGTGCTCAATCGTGTTTTGGGCGGACTGTTTGGTTTTCTCCGGGGAGGGTTGTTTGTGATGATTCTTGTCCTTCTTGCCGGAATGACTCCGCTTCCCGCACAACATGAATGGAAGTCGTCGCTCTTCATTGACTGTGGAGGGGAACGGGGCGCAAGCTTGTTGATGCCCTATCTTCCCGCCAGTATGACCCAGCGCATTCATTTTTAAGCCCCTTGGATAGGCAATCAGGGTAGAATACAACGGTCCGGGAACTACCATTTTTCGGGGATCTTCTGTTTTATGTGCGGAATTGTCGGAATCGTTGCCAAGATACCCGTCAACCAGTTGCTCTATGACGGATTGCAATTGCTCCAGCACCGGGGCCAGGATGCGGCTGGCATAGCTACTGCGGACGGCAGTACGTTTCATATGCACAAGGGACTGGGCCTGGTGCGCGATGTGTTTCGCACTCGCGATATGCGTGCATTGACAGGTAACGTGGGGATCGCACATTGCCGTTATCCCACTGCGGGATCCGCTGTTTCTCCCGCCGAAGCACAGCCGTTCTACGTCAACTCGCCGTTTGGTATCGTGTTGGGGCATAACGGCAACCTTACCAACTCCGAAAGTCTTCGCGCTGAACTGTTCGAGGAAGATAGACGCCACGTCAATACCAATTCCGACTCCGAAGTACTGCTTAACGTGTTGGCTCACGAGCTTCACGATGCCGCCAAGAGTCACAAATTGGATCCGGCGGATATTTTTAGTGCAGTGGCGCAGGTCTATCGTCGTTGCCATGGGGCTTATGCTGCTGTCACCATTATTGCGGGGCATGGATTGTTGGCTTTTCGCGATCCCCATGGCATTCGTCCCCTGGTGATCGGACGCAACGTCACCGCAATGGGGACGGAGTTCATGGTGGCTTCCGAAAGTGTCGCGCTTGATGCACTGGGTTTTGAACTGATGCGCGATGTGGAGCCGGGCGAAGCTATTCTGATTGACGAGGGCGGCAACTTCTACAATCGAATTTGTGCTGACGCCCCGCAAAAAAATCCATGTATCTTCGAATATGTCTACCTGGCCCGGCCCGATTCGGTTATGGACGGTATTTCTGTTTATGAAACCCGGCTTCGAATGGGAGAAAGCCTGGGCAACAAGATTCGACGTGTTGCACCGGATCTTAAGCTGGATGTCGTGATTCCCATCCCGGACACGAGTCGTCCCAGAGCGTTACAGCTTGCCCTCAAACTGGGCGTCCCCTACCGGGAAGGATTCATCAAAAACCGCTACATCGGTCGCACCTTCATCATGCCAGGGCAGGCAGAGCGTAAAAAGTCCGTACGCCAAAAGCTCAATGCCATCGGGCTAGAGTTCAAAGACAAAAATGTGTTGTTGGTGGATGATTCCATTGTTCGTGGCACGACCAGTCGTGAAATCGTCCAGATGGCGCGCGACTGTGGTGCGCACAAGGTCTATTTTGCCTCGGCAGCACCACCGGTGCGTTTTCCGAATGTCTATGGCATTGACATGCCGACGCGTCAGGAACTGCTGGCCACCGGGCGCTCGGATGCCGAGATTGCCCTGGAAATTGGTGCTGATGCGGTGTTCTATCAGGACCTCGACGATCTTGTACAGGACGTTGGGAGGGACACTCCCGGAATCGAACGGTTTGATTCTTCCTGCTTTGATGGCTGCTATATTACGGGGGACATCACGCCGGAATACCTGGCGAATATTGAGGCGCATCGGTGCGATGGCGAAACCCGGTCAGACCAGGAGATAACCCAACAACTGGATCTCAATCTTAGTACGGTTGAATAGGCGTGAACGAAGAACTTGATCTTGAAACCCTGGCCGTTCGAGCCGGGATACAACGCAGTGCGTTTAACGAACACTCGGAGGCGCTGTTTCTCACCTCGAGTTACGTATTCGTAAATGCTCAGCAAGCTGCCGACCGATTTTGCAATCGTGAATCCGGAAACGTTTACTCTCGTTTTACCAATCCTACAGTGACGGCCTTTCAGGATCGTCTGGCTGCCCTGGAGGGCGGGGAAGCTTGTGTGGCTACGGCAAGCGGCATGTCAGCTATCTTGAGTACCATTATGGGGTTGCTCAAGGCAGGGGATCACATCGTGGCTTCCCATAGTATTTTCGGAAGTACGGTGCAATTGCTGGTTAATATCATGGGACGTTTTGGGGTCACCACCTCATTTGTGCCGCTGAGCGATCTCGAGGCCTGGAAACAGGCCGTGCGCCCAAATACCAGGATGTTCTTCGTGGAGACCCCGTCCAATCCCACCATGGAGCTGGTAGACATCGCCGCGTTGTCCCAAGTGGCTCGCTCTGCTTCGGTGACCCTCGTCGTGGATAACTGCTTTTGCACGCCCGCATTACAGCGTCCATTGGCACTGGGAGCGGACCTTGTCATTCACTCTGCCACCAAATACCTTGATGGCCAGGGACGCGTCCTGGGGGGAGCGATTGTGGGGTCGAAACAGTTGTTGATGGACGGTGGGATTTATCAATTTTTGCGAACAGCAGGCCCTACCATGAGCGCGTTCAATGCCTGGGTCTGTCTTAAGGGGCTCGAGACGCTGAAAATCCGGATGGAAGCGCAATCCAAAAATGCGCTTGCTCTTGCCGAATGGCTGGAACGTCACCCAGCAGTGGCACGGGTGTATTACCCTGGACTGCCTTCTCACCCGCAATATGATCTGGCCCGTCGTCAACAAACTTGCGGTGGTGCCATTGTTACTTTCGATGTTGTGGGTGGGCAGAGCCAGGCATGGCACATCATCGATGCCACTCGCGTCATTTCCATCACGGGGAATCTTGGAGACACCAAGAGCACCATAACGCATCCTGCAACCACCACCCATGGGCGCATTTCTGAAGAAGCCCGTCAGGCGGCGGGTATTGGTCCAGGAATGATCCGGCTCTCGGTCGGTTTGGAATCTGTGCGTGATCTGAAGGCAGATCTGATCAACGGGTTGGGCTAAAGCGGTACGAACCGGCAGCCTTCACTGTCGCAGCGCAGGGTTCCTGAACGGGTCGTGGTCCAGTCCTGGAGCACCCAACGCTCGCAGGAGTGATCATCCAGTCGATAAACATGACGGGCCGGTCGATGGGTATGACCGTGAATCAGCCGTGGATACTCGTATTTTCGCAACAGGTCAGTGACCGCTTGGGGCGCCACATCCATAATCTCCACGGTTTTGGATTGCTTGGCCTTGAGACTCATTGTGGTGGCATCGAGAGCCATCTTGTAGCGTGTTTCCAGCGGTAATGCCAGCACTTGGCGTTGCCAGGCAGCGCTACGGACTTGCTTTCGGTAGGTCTGATACTCGGCATCATCCGTGCATAATTGGTCCCCATGGGTCAGCACGGTGCGTACGCCATACAGAAGAATCTCGGTCGGATCAGGCAGCAAGGTGGCACCACAAGCTTTTGCAAAATTCTCACCGATCAGAAAATCCCGATTACCATGCATCAGGAACATGGCTGTTCCTGAAGACGTGAGCTCATTCAGGGCTTCCACGACTTTGCGATTGAATGGCGCGGGAATGTCATCGTCACCTACCCACGTTTCGAATAGATCACCCAGAATGTAGAGGGCATCCGCATCGCGGCAGGGGCCGGCCAGAAATTCCAGAAAACGCTTGCGAATGAGTGGCGTATCCTCAGACAGATGCAGATCAGAAATGAACAGAGTGTGTGACACGAGTGGCGCGCTAGATGACCTGGGCACTTTCGATTACGACATCTTCCTTGGGCACATCACCATGCCCGGCACGGTTGCCTGTGGCGGCACTTTTGATCCGGGCAATCACGTCCTGACCCTCAGTGACTTTACCGAAAACACAATAGCCAAACCCATCACGCGTTGGCGCGCTGAAGTCGAGAAAGCTGTTGTCTTTGACGTTGATAAAAAACTGTGCACTGGCGGAGTGCGGATCGGATGTACGGGCCATGGCAATGGTATGGCATTCGTTGGAGAGGCCATTGGCAGCTTCGTTTTCAATTGAAGCACGAGCCTGTTTTTCTTTCATGCCCGGTTCGAAGCCCCCACCCTGAATCATGAAGCCGTCGATGACGCGGTGAAAAATCGTGTTGTTATAGAAGCCGGCTTCCACATATTCCAAAAAATTGGCTACAGTTTTAGGCGCCTTTTCGGCATTGAGTTCCAGAACAATATCGCCAAAATTGGTTTTTAAACGAACCATGGTATCTCCAGTTAATTGAGTTTGTCGGCCTTGGCCTTGAGGGTTTTGTTGTTGGGATCCAGCTTCAATGCATGGGCATAGGACTGACGGGCCAGAGCCAGGTACAGGTCAGCGAGATTTTCGTAAGCCGTGGCGTAGTTGGGCTGAACCATCAGCGCCATTTCAAGGGTTTTTCGGGCATCGTCCAAACGGCCTTTGGCGGAATATAACGCGGCTAGATTATTGTAAGGCGTTACCATCTCTGGAAAACGCTCAGTCATTCCCTCCAGCACTGTAATGGCGTCATCCGTTTTTCCCAGTTTGGTCAGGATTTTGGCCTTGAGAAACAATACGGTCCCATCCTGGGAATTGGTCTCCAGATACTGATCCGCGGCCATCAGGGCTTCCTGTAATTTGCCTTCGCTTGCCAATTTCTGGATGGCTTTGGGACTGCTGACTGGACTGTCCGCAGGGAGGGGGGTTGCCGTGGCGACGGGCAGAGGTGCCGTTACAGACAGAGGAGCCTCGGCTGGAGAGGGAGGAGTGGCTACAGCCTCCTGGGCTACCCCAACACGGCATAGACCTGTCATCAAAATCGCCAGAATCGCGCGTGCTGCGGCGGGGTGAAGAGCCATATCGTGTTATACTTGTCGTTGATCAAGGAAGCAGAAACTTTAATTATATCAATAAACTGCGTCATCTTCCAGCGCGCCGGAGAGAGGCCGCTCAAGCAGGCGGATGTCCATTCAGACCATGCTCAAACTCTTCAATACGCTAACCCGTTCCGTAGTGCAATTTCAATCCATCGAGCCAGGCAAGGTTCGCATGTACGTGTGTGGCATGACCGTCTACGACCGATGCCATCTGGGACATGCACGCATGTTGGTCAATTTTGACCTGGTTTACCGTTGGTTGCAGGCATCAGGCTATATCGTGACATATGTACGCAACATCACCGATATTGACGATAAAATCATTGAACGTGCAGCTAAAAATCATGAAACAATCGGCGCCCTGACCGGGCGTATGATTGATGCCATGCATAGCGATCTGTCTCGCCTCAATGTGTTGCCTCCTACCTTTGAGCCGCGCGCTACTGAACATGTGCCGGGCATGATCGTCATGATAGAGACCTTGATTTCCCGCGGGCTGGCTTACGTGGGAAGTAATGGAGACGTTTATTATTCAGTACGTGATTTTCCAGGCTACGGCAAATTATCCGGTAAATCCCTGGAAGATTTGCGTGCGGGTGAACGGATTGCGATAGACACCCACAAGAAAGATCCCCTCGACTTCGTTTTGTGGAAAGCAGCAAAACCCGATGAGCCCAATTGGCCCTCGCCCTGGGGACCGGGGCGTCCTGGGTGGCACATTGAATGCTCGGCCATGAGCGAACATTTCCTGGGTGAACATTTTGACATTCATGGGGGAGGACATGACCTCCAGTTTCCTCATCACGAAAACGAAATCGCGCAGAGTGAAGGGGCGCACGGGCACCCATTTGTCAACGTCTGGATGCACAATGGATTTCTCCGGGTCAACGATGAAAAGATGTCCAAGTCGCTGGGCAATTTCTTCACCATTGAAGAGGTGCTCAAAGTTTTCGATGCGGAAGTGATTCGTTTCTTTTTGCTGCGGGGTCATTATCGCAGTCCTCTCAACTATACCGACAGTCACCTCGAAGATGCGCGCCAGGCACTCAATACGCTCTATACAGCATTGCGGGGGCGCGAGGTAACGGCGGGGGCAGTGGACTGGAATGACGAAGCAGCGCAACAATTCAAGGACGCCCTGGATGATGATTTCAACACGCCAGAGGCCGTAGCTGTGTTGTTCGCATTGGCGCGTGAAACCAACCGCAGCGCCAGCGACGCTGTCGCAACACAACTCTACCGATTGGCACAGATCATGGGACTGTTGGGTCGAAGTCCGGATCGTTGGATGCAGGAGGGGGCAGGGCGCATTCTCAATGACGCAGGCGTTTCTCCTGTGTCTCACGCGGCATCTGAAGCGGGGCGCATTGAGGCCTTGATCCAGGACCGGAATGCAGCCCGAAGTATTAAAAATTTTGTCGAGGCTGATCGAATTCGAAGGGCATTGTTGGCTGAGGGGATCGTTCTTGAGGACGGGCCTCAGGGCACGATCTGGCGCAGGGGGTAGCAGGAATCAGGGGGTGCTGAAGAAGTCCTTGACCTTGTCCATAAACGTCTTGGCCCGCGGATTATGCGTGTCACTTCCGCGCGTGGATGTTTCCAGTTGTCGCAATAATTCCTTTTGTGCTTCGGTTAGCTTGACCGGAGTTTCTACCACGACGTGACACATCAGATCGCCGTAACCACTGCTGCGGAGTCCCTTGATGCCTTTGCCACGCAGGCGAAAGACCTGTCCAGTTTGGGTTTCGGCCGGAACCTTTAGCTTGGCATGCCCTTCCAGAGTTGGGATTTCGATTTCGCCGCCCAAAGCGGCCACGCCAAAGCTGATCGGCATATCACAGTGCAGGTCCGTGCCATCGCGTTCAAACACTGGGTGGGAACGAATCTGGACCACGACATAGAGATCGCCCGGTGGGCCACCGGCCATGC
>DAIDTL010000043.1 GCA_027457225.1 Ferrovaceae bacterium | reverse complement strand
GATCTACGTCATCTCGGGCACGGCTGAAACCAACCGTGCTCCCTTTGACGTGGCAGAAGGCGAATCTGAAATCGTCGCCGGGTTCCATGTGGAATACTCCGGCATGACCTTTGCCATTTTCTTCCTGGCCGAATACGCCAACATGATTTTGATTGCGACATTGACCTCCATCATGTTCATGGGAGGCTGGCTGTCTCCGTTACCGTTCCTGCCGGACAGTATCTTGTGGTTGTTTGCCAAGATGAGTTTTGTGTTGTTTCTGTTTTTGTGGTTCAGAGCCACTTTTCCGCGTTACCGGTACGATCAGATCATGCGTCTGGGTTGGAAGGTGTTTATTCCGGCGACCCTGGTGTGGCTGGTGCTGGTGGCTGCGCTGATGCAGGAACCATTGCGCGGTTTGCCCGTGCTTAACATCTGGTTCCATTGATCGAGGATTTGCCATGGGTGCCATCAAGGAATTCGTTAAAAACTGGACGCTCACCGAACTCCTCAAGGGGATGAGTGTGACGGGCCGCCATTTTCTGGCGCGAAAAATCACCGTATTGTATCCCGAGGAAAAAACGCCCATATCACCGCGTTTTCGCGGGCTGCATGCGTTGCGCCGCTATCCCAACGGCGAGGAACGTTGCATTGCCTGCAAGTTGTGCGAAGCGGTTTGCCCTGCCATGGCCATCACCATCGAATCGGAACTGCGTGCCGATGGCAGCCGTCGCACCACCCGCTATGACATCGATTTGTCCAAATGCATCTTCTGCGGCTTCTGCGAAGAATCCTGCCCCGTTGATTCGATCGTGGAGACGCGAATTTTTGAATATCACGGCGAACAACGGAGCGATCTTCTGATGACCAAGGAACAGTTGCTGGCCGTGGGTGATCGGTATGAAGCCCAGATAGCAGCTGATCGTGCCGAAGACGCACGTTTCCGATAAGGAACGTCAAGGTGACTGATTTTTCCGTACTGATATTTTCCGGCTTCGCACTGGTGTTGCTGGCTGCTGCGGCGGGCGTGATCACGGCGCGTAACCCGGTCCATGCGGCGCTGTTTCTGGTGCTGGCATTTTTCAACGGCGCCGGTTTGTGGATGATGCTGGAGGCCGAGTTCCTGGCGATCGCCCTGGTGCTGGTTTATGTGGGTGCGGTGATGGTGTTGTTCCTGTTTGTGGTGATGATGCTGAATGTCGACCTTGAACGGCTGCGCGAAGGTTTTTGGAAGCATCTGCCCCTGGGCGCAGGGGTAGCCGTGCTGATGGTGGTGGAAATGGTGCTGGTCGTGACGAGCAGGCAATTCGTCAACCTGGGCGCAAATATCGCACCTGCCGCGGAAAACGTCAGCAATACCCGGGAGTTGGGGCTTGTGCTGTATACCGATTATGTTTACCCCTTCGAACTGGCTGCAGTCATCCTGCTGGTGGCCATCGTGGCGGCCATCGCCCTGACGCTGCGGCGGCGCAAGGATTCCAAGCATATGGATCCGGCGCAACAGGTCCGCGTCAAGGCGGCTGATCGACTTCGTATCGTAGCCATGCGCGCCGAAAAGGACCATTGATGATCAATCTGACCGATTACCTGATGCTGGGCGCCGTGTTGTTTGCCATCAGTGTGGTGGGCATTTTTCTCAACCGGAAAAATCTCATCATTCTTCTGATGTGCATCGAACTGATGTTGCTGGCCGTCAATCTCAATTTTGTGGCGTTCTCCCATTACCTGCACGATATGGCAGGGCAGGTCTTCGTGTTTTTCATCCTGACCGTCGCGGCTGCCGAGTCCGCCATCGGTCTTGCGATTCTGGTCGTGCTGTTCCGAAACATCCACTCCATCAATGTGGATGATCTGGACAGCCTCAAGGAATGATCCTCCATGAGCATGTTTAGCCTGTATCTGCTGGTTCCCCTGGCACCCCTGGTGGGAGCCCTCCTGGCTGGCCTGTTTGGCAAGGCTCTGGGGCACACCGGAAGCCATGTTGTCACTACCTTGGGGGTGGCCATCTCCTTCGTGGCATCCATCGTGATTGCCCAGGACGTCTATGCAGGCCATATATTCAACGGTACGGTCTATACCTGGCTGACGACAGAGGATATCTCGCTGGTTGTGGGATTCCTGATTGACCCCCTTACAGTGACCTTGATGCTGGTAGTGACCTTTGTGTCATTGACGGTGCATATCTACACCATTGGCTATATGCACGATGATCCAGGCTATCAGCGCTTCTTCAGCTACATCTCGCTGTTTACCTTTTCCATGTTGATGCTGGTCATGGCCAACAATTTCCTGCAGCTGTTTTTTGGCTGGGAAGCCGTCGGACTGATGTCGTATCTGCTGATTGGTTTCTGGTATACCCGTCCCACGGCCATTTATGCCAGTCTCAAGGCATTTCTCGTCAACCGGGTGGGAGACCTTGGATTTCTGCTTGGAATCGGCCTGATTCTGGCTCACTTTGGTTCACTCGACTATGTCACCGTGTTTGAACGTGCCCCCTTGCTGGCGCAGGACAGCATCCTGTTGATTCCGGGCAGCCCGGTATCGTTGCTGAGCGTGGTCTGCATCCTGTTATTCGTTGGCGCCATGGGCAAGTCGGCCCAAATGCCCTTGCATGTCTGGTTGCCCGACTCGATGGAAGGCCCCACGCCGATTTCGGCATTGATCCACGCAGCCACCATGGTGACGGCCGGGATTTTCATGGTGTCGCGCATGTCCCCCTTGTTTGAACTGTCCGAAACGGCCCGTTCGGTGGTGCTGGTTGTTGGTGCCAGCACGGCGCTGTTCATGGCCTTTCTGGGCATCATCCAGAATGACATCAAGCGGGTGGTGGCCTATTCCACCCTGTCACAGTTGGGCTACATGACGGTGGCGCTGGGCGCTTCGGCTTATCCCATAGCCATTTTTCACCTGGGGACCCACGCTTTCTTCAAGGCCCTGCTGTTCCTGGGTGCGGGTTCGGTGATCCATGCCTTGCATCATGAACAGGACATGCGCCACATGGGTGGGCTGCGCAAATATATGCCCATTACTTACGTGACGACGTTGATTGGTTCTCTCGCGCTTGCGGGCATTCCGCCTTTTGCCGGATTCTTTTCCAAGGACGCCCTCATCGAGGCAGTGCAGGGCAGCACCATTCCGGGTGCGGGCTACGCCACCTTCGCTGTCGTGGCAGGGGTGTTCATTACCGCATTCTATAGTTTCAGGATGTTGTTCATGACGTTCCACGGTAAGCCGCGCATGGATCACCACACCCTGGAGCACCTGCATGAATCCCCCTGGGTGATTACCTTGCCGTTGATCCTGTTGGCCATTCCTTCAGTGTTGGCAGGCTACTTGTATATCGAGCCCATGGTGATCGGCCAGTACTTTGGCCATTCCATCACCGTGCTGCCGGGCAACGGCGGCATGCAGGCAATGCGGGAAGAGTGGCAAGGCGTTAACGGGTTCATCGAACACGGCGTGATGGCCCTGCCTTTCTGGCTGGCACTTGCGGGCATTGCTTGCGCTGCGGCGTTGTACCTCAAGTGGACGGATATTCCAGCCGCCCTCAAGGCCCGCTTTGGCGGGTTGTATACCCTGCTGGACAACAAGTACTACTTTGACCGTTTCAATGAAGTCTTTTTTGCGGGCGGTGCCCTCAAAGTGGGCAGCGGACTGTGGCACAAGGGCGATATCACCATGATTGACGGCATGATGGTCAACGGCACTGCCAACCTGGTGGGACGCCTGTCGGCCCGGTTGCGCCGGGTACAAACCGGATACATTTACCACTATGCCTTCGTCATGATTTTTGGAGTGTTCATCATGATGAGCCTGTGGTTCGTCAAGGCGTAACCTCATGACTGCAAATTACTTTCTGTCTCTTAGCATCTGGCTGCCCATTCTTGCAGGTGTGGTGGTTCTGGTGACCGGCAGCCCAAAAAACAGCGGGTGTACTACCCGCTGGATAGCGCTGGTCGGCGCTGTGCTGGGCTTTGCGGTCACGGTGCCTCTGTACCTGTATTTTTCAAATGACACGGCATCCATGCAGTTTGTTGAGATGGCGCCGTGGATTCCGGCTTTCAACATCAACTACCATCTGGGCATTGACGGCATTTCCCTGTGGTTTGTGCTGCTCAACAGCTTCATGACCCTTCTGGTGGTGATTGCCGGATGGGTGGTCATCGAAAAGCGCCTGGCGCAGTACATGGCTGCATTCCTGATCATGTCCGGGCTGATCAACGGGGTGTTTGCTGCGCTGGATGCCATCCTGTTCTACGTGTTTTTCGAAGCCATGCTGATTCCCATGTTCCTGATCATCGGGGTCTGGGGAGGGCCGCGTCGGGTCTATGCCGCCATCAAGTTTTTTCTGTACACCTTGCTGGGTTCCTTGTTGATGCTGGCGGCATTCATCTACCTGTATTTTGAAGCAGGCGGTTCTTTCGAGATCATCAAGTTTCAGATCCTGCCATTACCTCTCGGGGTCCAGGTGCTGATTTTCCTGGCATTCTTCATGTCTTTTGCGGTCAAGGTGCCCATGTGGCCGCTGCATACCTGGTTACCTGATGCCCACGTGGAAGCCCCTACCGGAGGCTCGGTCATTTTGGCGGCCATCACCCTCAAGATCGGGGCGTACGGATTTCTGCGCTTCAATCTGCCGATCACTCCTGATGCCAGTCATGCCCTGTCCGGATTCATCATCGCCTTGTCGCTGATCGCTGTGGTTTACATCGGACTGGTCGCGCTGGTGCAGAACGACATGAAAAAGCTGGTGGCCTATTCCTCCATTGCCCACATGGGATTTGTCACACTGGGATTTTTTATGTTCAACCCCATGGGTGTGGAAGGGGGACTTCTGCAAATGATTTCCCATGGATTTATCTCGGGGGCCATGTTTTTGTGCATCGGGGTGCTCTATGACCGGATGCACTCGCGCCAGATTTCAGATTACGGCGGTGTGGTCAACACCATGCCCACTTTTGCCGCATTTTTCATGTTGTTTGCCATGGCCAATGCAGGCCTGCCGGGAACCAGCGGGTTTATCGGGGAATTTATCGTGATCCTGAGCGCAATCCAGGTCAACTTCTGGTATGCGGCACTGGCGGCCACCACCCTCATTTTTGGTGCGGCCTACACGCTCTGGATGTACAAGCGGGTGGTGTTCGGTGCCGTCGCCAACCCACATGTGGCCGAACTCAAGGACATCAACAAGCGCGAAACCCTGTTTCTGGCCCTCCTGGCCATTCTGGTACTGGCCATGGGCCTGTATCCAAAGCCCTTCACTGACACCATGCATGCCACGGTGCAGCAGCTGATCGAGCAAACCTCGGTCCCGAAGTATTGATGGAGCGATGATGACTTTCGCCACTCCCAACCTGGTGCCGGTTTATCCGGAAATTTTCCTGCTGATGGCGCTGTCGGCCGTCCTGATGCTGGACCTGTTTGTTTCAGAAGCCAAACGCTTCCTTACTTATGCCTGCTCACAACTGGCATTGGTGGTGACGGCAGCGCTGCTGGTGGTGGGCGCGACGGGCCACATCCTCACCACGTTTGGAGGAATGTTCATCGACGACCCGATGGCCCGTACCCTCAAGCTCGTGGCCATCGTGGCGGTGTCCTTCGTCATGGCTTACTCGCGCGCCTACAATCAGCCTCGCGGGCTGTTCCGGGGGGAGTTCTATGTTCTGGTCATGTCCGCCCTGCTGGGGATCATGGTGATGATTTCCGCCAACCATTTCCTGGTACTGTACCTGGGTCTCGAGCTGTTATCCCTGTCGATGTGTGCGTTGATTGCCTTGCAACGGGACTCGGCCTCGGCAAGTGAAGCGGCCATGAAGTATTTCGTATTGGCAGCACTGGCGTCCGGCTTGTTGTTGTATGGCCTGTCGATGTTGTATGGGGCCACCGGCACGCTGGAAATGCCGTTGGTGGCAAATGCCATCGTCTCGGGCGCGGCAGATCCGGCCATCCTGGTGTTCGGACTGGTGTTTGTGGTGGCGGGCCTGGCATTCAAGTTGGGGGTGGTGCCTTTTCACATGTGGGTGCCCGATGTGTATGAAGGCGCCCCTACGGCAGTGACCTTGTTTGTAAGCACTGCACCCAAGGTGGCCGCCTTTGCGTTCTTCATGCGGCTCCTGGTGAGTACGTTGGGCTCCATGGTTTCAGACTGGCAGTCGATGCTCGTGATTGTGGCGATGCTGTCCATGCTGGTAGGCAACGTTACGGCCATCGCGCAGACCAACATCAAGCGCATGCTGGCCTACAGTTCCACGATTTCGCACATGGGGTTCCTGTTGTTGGGTATTCTGTCCGGTTCGCTAGGAGGGTATGCTGCTGCCATGTTCTATGTGGTCGCGTACGTTCTTATGAGTCTTGGTGCCTTCGGGCTCATCCTGATTCTCAGTCGCGAGGGGTTTGAAGCTGATCAGTTGGACGACCTCAAAGGACTGAACAAGCGCAGCCCCTGGTATGCATTCATGATGTTGCTGATGATGATTTCCATGGCCGGGATCCCCGTGTCGGTGGGCTTCTTTGCCAAGCTCGCGGTGCTGAGCACAGTGCTGGACGCCGGCATGACCTGGCTTGTGGTGTATGCAGTCATGATGTCGCTGATCGGTGCCTTCTATTACCTGCGCGTGATCAAGCTCATGTATATGGATGAGCCGGCAGACAACAGTCCGTTGATCGCTGAAACCGATCACCGCGTGCTGGTGGGACTCAACGGCCTCGCCATCCTGGTGTTCGGTATTGTGCCGCAACCCCTGATTGATCTGTGCATGGTGTCCATCAGCCAATCCATGAGGTGACAGGCTTCGTGACGAAGTTTCCCGAACTGCCGCACGATTTCACGGAGCACATGGTGGACTCGCAACAGGTCTTCAAAGGCCGGTTGCTTGACGTGCGTCAGGATACGGTCAGGCTCCCCGATGGACAAACCACCGTACGCGAGTACATCGTCCACAATGGCGCAGCAGCCATTATTCCCATGCTGGATTCAGAGACCGTGTTGCTGGAATACCAGTATCGTTATCCCAATCGCCAACACTATTACGAGATCCCTGCGGGCAAGCTGGAGCCGGGAGAGCCGCCCCTGGAGGCGGCACAACGTGAATTGCTTGAAGAAACCGGATATGTGGCGGCGCACTGGGAGCACCTGGCCACCCTGCATCTGTGCATTGCCTATTCCACCGAACGGATTGAATATTTTCTGGCAAGGCAGATGAGTTTTGATGCCCACCGCCGGGACGAGGAAGAGTTTCTTGAAACGCTTCCTGTCCCGTTGCAGCAAGCCTACCGCTGGATCGAAGAGGGGATCATCAACGACGCCAAAACAGTGGCGGGTTTGCTTTGGCTCAAAACGCTGGGCCCACGCGCCGGGGTTATTGAAGCATCAACTGATTGAGCCGTTTTACAAAACTGGCCGGGTCTTCCAGTTGCCCGCCCTCAGCCAGCAGCGACTGTTCAAATAAAAGCTGGCTCCAGTCGGCGATACGCGCCGTATCGGTTTCCAGTTTCAGGCGGATCACGAGACGGTGATCGGGGTTGATTTCCAGAATTGGTTTTGAAGCGGGGACATGCTGTCCGGCAGCCTTCAGCATTCGTTCCAGGTTGCCCGATATGCCGCCTTCCTCCGTGACCAGACAGGCGGGAGACTCGGTCAGGCGATGGCTTACCCGAACATCCTTGACGCGATTCCCCAGGGCGCTCTTCATGGCTTCCAGCAGGGGCTTGAGGGTTTCGCCCTGGGGTGTTTCAATTTTTGGGGCGTCTCCGCCCAAGGGGGTCAGGTCCAGATCCCCCTTGGCGACGGACTGCAGTTTCCTGCCTTCGAAGTTTTCAAGGTGGGAGACCACCCATTCATCCACACGGTCGGACAGCAGCAACACCTCGACCCCTTTGGAGCGGAAGATTTCAAGGTGGGGGCTGTTCTTTGCGGCAGCATGCGTCTCTGCCGTCACATAGTAGATTGCCTCCTGGCCTTCCTTCATGCGCCCGATGTAATCCTTCAGGGACTCTGTCTGTTCCTCCTGGTCGGTGTGCGTCGTTGAGAAACGCAACAATCCTGCCCACTTCTCGCGATTGGCAAACTCATCTCCGGCCCCTTCCTTGAACACGCTGCCAAACTCTTTCCAGAAGATGCGGTACTTGTCTTTCTGGTTTTCAGCCAGGTCTTCCAGCAGCCCCAGGACTTTTTTGGTACAGCCGGCGCGGATGGCATCGATATCTTTCGATTCCTGCAGGATCTCACGGGACACATTGAGGGGCAAATCAGCCGAGTCGATGACCCCACGGACGAATCGCAGATACTGCGGCAGCAGTTTCTTGGCGTCCTCCATGATGAACACGCGACGCACATAAAGCTTGATGCCATGACGTGGCTCACGATCCCACAGGTCGAATGGCGCCCGTGCCGGGATGTACAGCAGTTCGGTATATTCCTGCTTGCCTTCCACACGGGCGTGGCTCCAGGCCAACGGGGCTTCAAAATCATGCCCGACATGCTTGTAAAACTCCTGATACTGTTCCTCGGTGATTTCATTCTTGGGGCGTGCCCAGAGCGCACTGGCCTGGTT
>DAIDTL010000042.1 GCA_027457225.1 Ferrovaceae bacterium | reverse complement strand
GTGAAACACCACGATTTAACGCTTCTTCCAACGCTGGTGTGAGTTCAAGGTCAAATTCGGCATTCAGGAAATAACCATCGTCGGATGCGTAGACCTCGGCATGACGTACCGAAATGCCCTCAGCACGAACCACGGTTGCGCTGGAGAACAAGAGCACCGCCAGTGCCAGCAGGAGGCTAAACTTTTTGAAAGATCGCATAGAAAAATCCGTCATGATCATAATCAGGATAGATCTGCCCCTGATGAAATATTGGATCATCGATCGAGAGCTGCCGGGCATCTGTATGCTTCTGCAAAAACGCTTCGGCCTGACCTTGATTTTCTTCCCTGAAAATAGAACATGTAGCGTAAACCAACCTGCCTCCTCGTTGCACCACTTGCCACAAAGCTTCCAACAACCTCTCCTGCGCGAAAACCAGTGCAGGAATATCTTCGGGACGACGCAACCATTTGATATCCGGATGTCTTCTCACCACACCCGAACCACTACACGGTGCGTCCAGCAATACGCGATCGAAAGGACGACCGTCCCACCAGGATTTCAGGTCGCCGGCATCGGTGGCGACACATTGGGCCATCACGTTTAATCGACGCAGGTTGGCTTCCGTCTTTTTGATTCGTCCAGAATCCTTGTCCAAGGCCAATAATTCCAACGCTTTGCCCCGCTCAAGAATATGCCCGGTTTTGCCTCCTGGCGCTGCGCATGCGTCAAGTACGCGCTGATTAGGATGCAATGCAAAAAACTCCACGGCATATTGTGCCGACGCATCTTGCACAGAAACATCACCATGATCAAAGCCGGGCAGCAGCCTTATGTTCACCGGCTCCTTCAGAACCAGTCCCTCGACACCCACCGGAGCGGACTCGATCCCGGCAAGCTTGAGCCGTGCCTGATACTGCTCGCGACTGCTGTTGCGGCGATTGACCCGCAATGTCATCGGAGGATGTGTTTGAGCTTCGTTCAACATCGCTTCCCAACGTTCCGGATATTGTGCCATTACCTTGTCTATCCACCACTTGGGGTGACTGAATCGCCCTTCTGGAGTCGCATGTGCGTACTGTAATAGCATTTCCCGTTGACGAAGCAGGTTGCGCAAAACGCCGTTCACAAACCCTTTTGCACCGGATCCGCCCAACAACGCCGCGACTTCTACCGCATGGCTCACTACTGCATGGTGGGCGACCCGTGTATGAAGCAACTGGTAAGCCGCCACCATCAGCAGTGAATCCAGGGGTGGATCAGGCTTCCTCTTGGTAAAGAGCTGCTGTAACACCCGTTCAATTTCAGTATGATGGCGCAAAACCCCATAGCCCACATCTTGCAAGGACGCTCTTTGATGGTCGGTGAGCTGACCTTTGGCCTGTCCCCGAGCGTCAGTTAGCGCATGGTCAAGATTTTTCCCACCCAGGACCTGGGCCAGGGAAATCGTGGCCAAGCGTTGGATTTCCTGCATCAACCCTCCAGCCGCTCCCCCGGTACCACCGGGAAGCCCTTAAAAAACTCCCTTGCAGTCATCGGTTTCCCACCCGCGCGTTGTAGTATCTGCAGCACCAGTCGCCCTTTTCCGCAGACCACTGAAAGGCCTGTTTCATCAAGAGATAGCACCGTCCCCGGGACGTCTTTATTCTCTCCCGGCAGCGCTTCGGCTTCCCACACCTTTAATAATTCACCCCGCAAATAAGTCCTGGATACGGGTACAGGGTTGAACGCGCGAATATCCAATGCCAATTGATCCGCATCTTTTTCCCAGTGCAATAGCGTTTCAGCTGTAGTGATTTTGTGAGCATAGGTTGCGCCGGCCAGTGGTTGAGGAACCGGCTTCAATTTACCCGCCTTCAATCCTTCAAGCGCTTCGATAATGGTCCGTGCGCCCAGATCAGCCAATCGATCATGCAGTGTATGCCCGGTGTCATGCGCCAGAATTGGACAGTGCCGCGCCAATAACACTGGCCCTGTATCCAGCCCCTGATCCATTTGCATTATGCTGATCCCGGTCTCTGCGTCACCTGACTGGAGTGCGCGTTGAATGGGCGCTGCACCGCGCCAGCGAGGCAATAACGAAGCATGGATGTTAATGGCGCCCAGTCGAGTGGCGCCCAGAATCTCGGAAGGAAGCAGTTGGCCATAGGCTGAGACGACCATAACATCGGCTGAAAAACTCCGTATCAGTCCCAAAGTCTCGACAGTATTTAACGTTGCTGGCTGATAAACCGGAACATGAGCCGCCAGAGCGGTTCGTTTGACCGGACCGGGTATGACCTTAAAACCCCGGCCAACAGGCCTGTCCGGCTGGGTTAACACGGCAACCACCTGATGTCCTGCAGCAATCAGCGCTTCCAGACTGCGTGCAGCAAACTCCGGGGTTCCGGCAAATACAATATGCATTAAAGCGTTTCCCGGGCTCGTTTGCGTAATTTGGTTTTAATGCGGTTTTGTTTGAGCTGGGACAGGTATTCCACAAAGACCTTCCCTTCCAGATGATCCATTTCGTGTTGGACACAAGTTGCCAGCAATCCATCAGCTTCCAGTGTAAACAGCCTGCCTTCCCGATCCAGTGCTTCCACCACGATATGTTCGGCCCGGGTCACCCGATCATAAATCCCCGGAACTGACAGGCAGCCTTCGTCACGCTCCTGGCTACCGTCCTGGGAAAGTAGTTTTGGATTAATGAAGACCTGCAGATGTTGTTGGTCTTCAGATACATCCAGAACAATCAATCGCTTATGCACATTGACCTGTGTCGCAGCCAAGCCAATTCCTGCGGCGGCACGCATGGTTTCAGCCATGTCATCCACCAGTTTGCGAATTTCCGCATCCACTTCCACAACGGGAGACGCCCTGGTATGCAAACGAGGGTCTGGATAATGAAGTATGGGAAGAAGCGCCATAACAAAGCCTATTTCCGACCGTATTCTTGTCTTAAGGATACTATTATAACGGTGTTGAACGGAGAGCCCCATTGAAAGCTGATTCATCCCCTGGCACTGACCCCCTTCTTCACTGGCTTACTCCGGATCAGGTTGCCCAAACCCGAAACTGGCTGGCACATCCAGAAAATCACCTTATTCTTCACGACAATCCCGACTACCCCCCCTTGTTGAAAGAGCTTTCCGACCGTCCGGATTTTCTATTTGTCAAAGGAAACGCCTCACTGCTGTCTCGCCCCATGATTGCCATAGTGGGTAGCCGCAATGCCACCCGCCAAGGATGTCTCGATGCTGAAGCCTTTGCCGAAGCGCTGTCTGATGCAGGCATAACCATTGTCAGCGGCCTGGCCGACGGCATTGATGCCGCAGCGCATCGAGGTGCACTGCGCGGAAGGGGCGCTACCGTCGCTGTTATCGGGACCGGGGCGGATCGCGTCTATCCTGCGGTCAACCGTGGGCTGGCCCGGGATATTGCGACGCATGGGGTCATAGTTTCGGAGTTTGTGCTGGGCTCCGTTGCTCAAAAATGGCATTTTCCCAAACGCAACCGAATCATTGCAGGGATGTCCCTGGGCTGCCTGGTCGTAGAAGCCAGTCTGACCAGCGGCTCCATCATCACTGCGCGCCTTGGCCTGGAACAGGGTCGAGAAATATTCGCCATTCCCGGATCGATCCACTCGCCACTTTCAAAGGGGTGCCATCACTTGATCCGGGACGGAGCCAAACTGGTGGAAACTGCGCGTGATATCCTGGAGGAGTTGCAATATCAAATTCCTGGTCTCCAGCAACCCGCCAACCCCGACGCTCCCGGGGATATCGAGAAAAAGAGGCTGGATACGGTCGCTCTTCCAGAAAATACAGAACAGATACTCAGTGAGCTGATACAGGGACCACTCTCTCTGGATCAAATTTGTCTGCGTACTGGCTTGACGGCTGCTCAGGTATCCCTCATGCTGACCTCGCTTGAGCTCTTCGGCCAAATTGCAATATTGCCGGGCGGCCGTTATCAGCGACTGGATTTCAGGCGGGGTTGACCGCACTCCGACTGAGATGATTCATCATTCTAAGGAACGGCATCTATGGTCGACATTCTTATTTTCGTCTACGAAAATTTTTTTGCCAGCGGCATTTACCCCGCGCACGCCGTACTTCAAAATCGGTTGTTTGCGGCCGGGTTCGAAGCAGGTGAAGTCGAAGAGGCGCTGGCCTGGCTGGATGACATCGATCAAATTGGCGAAAACGCCCATGACGATACATTGACCCATTCGGTTTCACAGCGCTGTCTGGATTCATCCGAGTTTGAGCGCATCGGTTCCCAAGGTTGGGGCTTCCTGGCATTTCTTGAGAACAATAAAATTCTTATTCCCCGCCAGCGCGAATGGATTTTGGCCGGCGTCATGGCTCTGGACGAACCAGAGGTTGACCTGGAGCGTCTTAAGCTGATCGTCCTGATGGTCCTCTGGCGCCAGGGAAATCCGCTGGATGCGCTGCTGTTGGAAGAACTGATTCACTATCAGGATTGGATGCTGCAGTAAGCAATTCCCTTCACACGTGCTCAAGAACCTGCTCATCGTAGAATCGCCTTCCAAGGCGAAGACTCTCAAAAAATATCTGGGCCCAGGATTTGAAATCCTGGCTTCCTATGGCCATGTCCGCGATTTGATCCCAAAGTCAGGCGCAGTCAACCCAGAGGATCATTTCGCCATGAAATATCAGATGGTGGAGCGTAACGAAAAACATGTCGATGCAATAGCGCGCGCAGTTAAAAATGCTGATCATATTTACCTGGCCACAGACCCAGACCGCGAAGGGGAAGCCATTGCCTGGCACCTGGCCGAAATTTTAAAATCCAGGAATTTGCTCAAGAACAAATCCCTGCAGCGTGTCACATTTTACGAAATTACCCAAAACGCGGTTCAGGAAGCTGTCGCTCATCCACGCGAAATTTCCATGCCGCTGGTCAATGCCCAGCAAGCCCGCAGGGCACTGGACTACCTGGTGGGCTTCAATCTTTCACCACTGTTATGGAAAAAAATCCGCCGCGGTCTTTCGGCGGGACGGGTGCAAAGCCCGGCACTCCGTCTTATTGTGGAACGCGAAAACCAGATCACCGCATTTAAAAGTGAAGAATACTGGTCGCTCCATCTCGACAGCCATAAGGGAGCGCAGTCCTTTACAGCACGTTTGATCCAGTTTGACGGTACAAAATTTCAACAGATGAGCGTTGGCTCCGAAACGCAGCAAACTGAAATTCTTGAGGCATTGAAGGAAAAGCCAGCCAAAGTTGTCAGCGTTGAGAAAAAGCGCAAGCAACGCCATGCCGCCCCCCCCTTTACGACTTCAACTTTGCAACAGGAAGCCGTCCGGAAGCTGGGATTTACCACGGATCGCACCATGAAGATTGCACAGCAACTCTACGAAGGGGTGGATATCGGGGGCGGTGCTGTGGGCATTATTTCTTATATGCGGACCGACTCGGTGAGTTTGTCGCAAGAAGCCCTCCAGGACATTCGCGATCATATCAACAAAAATTTTGATGGTGAGTACCTGCCTGAAAAACCAGTTTTCTATGCCAACAAGTCCAAAAACGCCCAGGAAGCACATGAAGCCATTCGGCCAACGGCTATCGCACGCACTCCGGCCAATTTGCGCGGTCACTTGACCCCTGACCAGTTCCGTCTCTACGAAATGATCTGGAAACGGTCTGTAGCCAGTCAAATGACGCAGGCCCAGTTTGATACCGTCAAGGTGGATATATCCGTGGGCGACGAAAGCACCCTGTTCCGCGCCAACGGACAAACCCTGATTTTCCCTGGCTTCATTGCGGTCTATCGGGAGGATGAGGACGACACAGCTGAAAAAGGAACGGCGGCTGAATCAGATGATGAAGCGCGACTGCCCCTCCTCACAGAGGGCGAGGGATTGCCTGTAGATCGGCTGTGGGGTGAACAACACTTTACTCAACCCCCCCCGCGTTATTCTGAAGCCAGCCTGGTGAAGGCACTTGAAGAGTTCGGGATCGGCAGGCCGTCCACTTATGCCAATATTATCAGTACGCTGGTTCATCGTGAGTATGTATTGCTGGACAAAAAACGTTTTACGCCTACGGATGTAGGAACCGTCGTGAACAAGTTTTTGACCGAGCATTTTTCACGCTATGTTGACTACGATTTCACTGCGCGCATGGAAGACCAGCTGGATCTGATTTCTGAAGGAAAACTGGAATGGGTTCCGGTGCTTACCCAGTTTTGGGAAGACTTTTCCAGCCAGGTGGGAGAAAAAGCTTCAGTATCGCGCGCTGAAGTTACGCAGGAATCCCTGGATGAGGCCTGTCCAAAGTGTGGAAAACCCTTGTCGATCCGCCTGGGCCGACGCGGCAAGTTTGTGGGGTGCAGCGGTTATCCTGAATGCGATTTCACGCGAAATTTGGACGGGGGCGCTGACTCGTCCGAACCGATCGTGGTTGGGACAGATCCTGCCGATGGCCAATCTATTTATTTACTGAACGGGCCCTACGGCCCCTATTTGCAATTGGGTGAAATGGCCCCGGAGGGGAAAAAGCCAAAACGCGTCTCGCTACCCAAAAACCTGTTGCCTGCCCAAGTGACCATGGAGATCGCTCAAAGCCTGTTATCCTTGCCTCGAGATCTCGGCGTCCATCCGGAAACCGGTAAAAAAGTCACCGTCAACATTGGCCGGTTCGGGCCGTACATTCAACACGATGGCGGTTTCCGCTCTGTTCCGAAAGAGGACAATGTATTCGATATCGCGTTGGAACGCGCGTTACAGATTTTGGCAGAGCCCAAGGGCGCGGGGCGTGGATCCTTGCGACAATTGGGTGTTGATCCCGTCAATCAACAACCCGTGGGTATTTTCAGTGGTCGATATGGTCCCTATGTCAAACAGGGCAAAATCAACGCCACCCTGCCCAATGGGGTCAATATCGAAACCCTGACCCTGGAAGAGGCACTGCTGCTATTGGCTGATAAAGCCGCTAAAACCGGCAAGCCTGCTCCTAAAAAGAAAGCTGTTGCCAAGAAGAAAACGGCTGTCACCGGCAAAAAAAAGTCGCCCGTCAAGAAACGCAAAACCTGACGACTCAAGCACAGATTCGCTTGATTTTTCCCCGCAGCAAATCCCAGTAATACAAGAGAGTTTTCTCCGGCTCCGGAAGCCGAACCAAAGTCGCGCGTTGGCCACGCCTCAAAAAATGCCTGTCAAATGTGGACTGTGTCATGCCCCATTTGAGCAAGAACTGTTTCCGGCCATCATTACGGACGACCTTGCCCGTAGAGCGCGACATGAAATGATAAACACGCGACGCGCCCAGCCCGAGAAAAATTCGGCATCCTGTGGCCCATAACTTCATGGAAAAATCGTTGTCACTGCTGATTCCTGGCGAAAACTCAGGGCTGTATCCCCCCACCTTGACCCACCAATCCCGATGTACCACGGTGGGCGGCCAGGTGGCTCCATACCAGTTGCTTTTATGGGGCTGGGGCAAATCCTTCAACATGGCCGTTTCCCTGAAGGTTTCAGGACTGTTCCCATAATCGCGGACAATGACACAGGGATTTCCCGTCTCCCGGGGTTCGATCATGGTCCCAGACAGCATGAATGCATCGGTACCGAGAGACCGGATACAATTCATCAGCACGGTGTCCCAACCTGGGCAGCACACCATGTCATCATTCAGGTAAACCAGATAGGGTTGCGTCGACAGGGCCGCCGCCTGATTCACCGCGTGACAGATCCCGATGTTTTCCGGAGAGTACGTATGCAGGATACCTTCGGAACGAACCCAATTCAAAGTTCCGTCACTGCCCTCGTTTACGTGCAATACAATTTCAATCGGTAACGTGGTGTGCCGATGCAGGCTTGAGACGCAGAGTTTCAATAGCGCAAGGTTGTTCCAGGTTGGAATGATGACGGAAAACATGGCCGACCAGTCAGCACTTCCGGTTGAGCCTGGCCATGCTAGATATCAAGGTTGGTTACTCCCAGCGCGTTCTTTTCAATGAACTGGCGACGTGGTTCCACTTCGTCACCCATCAGTGTTGTGAAAATTTCATCGGAACGAATCGCATCTTCAATTTGTACTTTTAACAAACGGCGTGTTCCCGGGTCCATGGTGGTTTCCCACAATTGCTCAGGATTCATCTCCCCCAATCCCTTGTATCGCTGGATGCCCATGGTTTTGCGAGCCTCACTTAACAACCAGGTCAAGGCATCCTGAAATTTATTGACGGGCAATTTTCGTTCCCCGCGAACGATAAAGGAATCCTGGCCGATCAACCCCTGTAACACACGCGCCGTCTTCTTGATCTGTTCGTAGTCACCGGTGCTGAGAAAATCTCCGTCTAGTGTGCTGGTGTGAACGTTGCCATGGGTCGTGCGTTCGATAACCAGCTTGTATCCGCCGCGGCGCACGTCGGCCTGCGCGGAAACCAGAACACCTTCTGCTGCCAGCGTGTGTTGCAACCGGGCTGCGGTTTCCTGGGCGCTCTCAAGACTATTCAGGTGCTCAATGGGGGTTTGCAGCAACGCACCCAGCACTGCAGGATCAATGACACGGCCAATACGACTAATGACCGCTTCAGCCAGCAGATATTCCCGCGCAACGCTTTCAAGAGCAGGGCCGCTGACCACTGTTTCACCGTTCCTGAGCTCGGCGCCATTCAAAGCCTGGGTAAGCAGATACTGGTTAAGTTCAAAATCATCTTTTACGTACTGCTCGCTCTTGCCATGCTTGACCTTGTAGAGCGGTGGCTGCGCAATATAAATA
>DAIDTL010000041.1 GCA_027457225.1 Ferrovaceae bacterium | reverse complement strand
ATCCGGCCTGATCAACAAAAATTCACCATAGGCAGCAGCTAATGCATCGTTTTGCAACCAAACTGGCAGACCCAAACGCTCCTTCAGTGGGGTCACCAGATCCGTATTCACCAGTCCTGGCAAATTCGGTGATGCGCTTATAACATGGGACACCGGGTCGATAAACCCCGGAAATCCAATACCCACGCTTTGCACCTGAGGATAGCTATTGCAAGCTTCGGAAATACTCTCAGTCAAAGTATCGAGGATACGTTTCAGTGCTTCAGGAGATGCGTTGTGCTGACAAATTTCAGAAAAATTGGCTTGCCGACGCGATTCCCATATCAGATCATTCGATGACAGAACGCCCACGCGAAGATTGGTCCCTCCGACATCGACACCAATCCTGAGCGCTGACTTCATGAATCGATGGTCAATCGAATAACCAATGGGCTTTTTAACAGCTGACATGACCAGTCAAGATGCAGCGTCACTGCTTGCATGATTTTCTCAAAACCTGCTTCAGACTGGGATACGCTAAAGCACGGTGCAGAACGCAACGTGGCGGTTTGATTAACCAGTAGCATTAACTGGCCCCCAAGGATATCGTCACGCAAGCGGATCTCATCACAAGGACGAGACTGAATCTGCTGGGCGAACCCCCCCAGAACTTCTTCATTCATTTCAAAGCGTCCCGCTGGACCATCGCAACTTGGCATGGCAAGGTTCAGTTCAACTTCAAACCGGGCATCCGGTACATTACCGAACACATAGGTCACAACCAGCGCACGACCTTCCAAGGCAATCTGTTTGTGCACAACCAATGCCTCGTGATGTCATTCGAAAGTTAACGTTGAATCTGCCGTAGCGCCTGGCTTGATACGATACCGCAACGCTTCGGATTCAATCTCATCATTCGTGTGCAAGCGGTCAATGAATAAGGAACGGCGAAACGAGTCAAACACCATATCTTCCGGCAGGATGGCATGTTTAAAACTGATCCGTTCGTGCGGGTTGTCAATGCCCTCCACGTTGCTGGTGCTGGATTGATTGAGCATCACCTTTTGGTGATAGTGCTCCTTCTGCCTCGTCAAGGTGTCCCCGAAATTGTGATTTAGGAGATAACTGTCCAGCTCGCAAATATCCGCCAGGCCATCATTCCGAACCACAGCCTGAAGTATGCCGTTTTGTAAAAATGATTCTACGTGGCCATCCATGTCGGTATCACAGCTCACAAGCGAACTGCGGGGAGCCACTGCGTCCAGGAGCGCTTCCAGCTTGACTAGGGCTCCATACACAGCCCGGCGTAAATGGGGCAAATAGAGCCCCCCAAATAAGCCATGCCAATAAGCATCATTCGCCTGCGCTTCAAAAAGTGCATCACGCATTTCAATCGTCTTATCCGGCTCAGACAAGGCGGCATATCGGTTAGACAAGCCCAACATCCGTTTGTGCATCCAGTTAGACTCTGGGTAGCGTGTCATAAAATTCCGCCAGATTCCCCCACGTAAAAAGGCCTTATTAGAGTCATATTGGCCAGCATTTTTTACTTTCTGGACTAGTGCTGAAAACCGATTCGCTGCATCTATCGGTAGCGTCCATTCATTCATTTCGATATAAGAAGTTGTCGGCAGATAAACCACTCCGCGCGTAGTGGCAGAAGCATGGTAGTCGCTGAATAGCATGGGCTTCACAATCGGGGAATCCAGAGTCAGTCGAATAAAGTCTTCCAACCAACCACGGGTATAAACCCACTCATAAGTCTCCGGCCAGATGCCAAATTTTTCGATGTCGTCAAAATAGATGGCAGCGTGTGCCTCACCATCTACCGCAAGGCTTTCCAGATACTGAACCGCCTCATTCGCAGGAGAAAATGGAAGACGGTAACGCAATGCTTCCGAAATGGGAAACACATCCAGACGCTTGCCGTCTTCCTCCGTGCTAAAAAAGCCTGTTAACATGCTCTGGTCAATGCCTGTGCATAAAAAGTGATAGTCATCCACTGTCACATACTGAATTCCGCAGGCCACCAGCGATGGCACAACCGTGGAATCCCAGACCCGTTCCGTCAACCAGGCTCCTTGAGGTCGCCTTCCAAGCACTTGTTCCAGACGCCCTGACATGCAGTTGATCTGGCTGATGCGGTCTCGTACTGGAATGGCCGCCAGTACCGGTTCGGTATATCCCGCACCAAACAGTTCTACTTGACCGCGTGACACCAGGGCCTTCAGTAACTGAATATCATCTGGGTAATGACGCACCAGGTAGTCAAAAAGCCAGCCGCTGACGTGAATGGAAAAACGGAATTCCGGAAACCGTTCCATCATATGCAAAAATGGCTGGTAGCAACGCAGATGTGCATCATCCAGAACCTTTGGGAAATTACCCACCGGCTGATGAGCATGAACACCAAAGAGCAGAGGAACAATTTTTGGCATGACGACGGTTACTCAGAAGCGCGGCGCATGGTTCCCCCCGCATCAACAAGATTACTCCCTGCGCTAATGGGATCAAGTAGCGCGTTCGGCGCCGGCAGCTGGAGAAGATGATAGAGATTGCTAAGATTAAGCCTGAATAGGTGATCAAAGGACTGAACGCTTTTTGCAGCATTGTAGTCACCAAACCACCAGAACCAATCAGACCCTTCGCAGATGCTCAATTGTCGAGTGGCCTGCCGTTGTTCGTCTGGCGTTAACTGCCCTTCCGCAATGACCTGGTCGTAATTTTTTTTTGCATCAACCAGAAGATCCCAGGCGGCATTCTTATCTGGGCTTCCGATCCAGGTGCTGAAAGTGCCATATACCCAACTTCCGGAAACAAGCGTGTTAAGTTTAGGCGCAGTGGTTTTCAAATTGTCCACGCATTCAGAAAATGTCGTCGTAACGATGAAAGGATGGTCCTGCAACGCCTGGTACAATTTACTGTGAAAATAGTAGCCATTGTAGGGATAGTGTTCCCATGCGTTTTCGCCATCCAGAATGATGGTCACAACAGGGTCTGAAATGCTATCAGCTGCAGCATAAATGCCTTCCAACGTGTTGATGAAGTCACTGACGGCATCTTGGCTATCCCAGGTGGCATATTCGAATCCAATCTTGTCTGATAAACGATCATCTCTAAAAAAACAAAGAATCTCACCATTTCCGGTGGCGTAACGATAGGGTTGGTAAAGGTATGCTGAACGTTCAGTGGCAGGTTTACCTGTACCATGACTCAGGCTGTTGACAAGGACGTTCTCGCCGGAGGCTGTCCACTCGCAGCCCTGGCTTGCCAATATATCGAGTGTAACTGCTGAAACGCCGCCTTCTGACGGCCATACACCGCGCGCACGTTGTCCAAAACAACCAAGATGGTGTGCCAACCCGTCAGCCATCTGAGCCTGCGCACGCTGATAACCCCCAGGGTATTTCTGTGTAGATGGCAGCGTGATTTCAGGCATTGCTTCACGGGCCGTCCCAAAATCCAGCAGCAGCGGCAACATCGGATGGTAGAAAGGGGTTGTCGAAAGTTCTATGCGCGCCGTTTCCTGCAAGGCGCGATAGCGTGGAATAAGCTGTTTGATTAATTCGCCGATGAGATCGGACAACGCCTTTCGATCCTCGTAGGTGTACAGGTTGCCCTGCTTCATCAATCGCTGAACCAGGTTGTAGGTTCGCCGGACACTCTCACCCATCCAGGCCAGGTGGTACCACACCAACAGGTCTCCAAGAAATTGTGGTGAAAGATACTGTTCTAGGGAGGCTTCCTGTTCAGTCAGGCTGGAATATGTCAGGTACAAGCGATGATAGGCAGGAAACGGCTCAATCATTTTAGAATTATTGCTACGAAAGCAAGCGGTCAGTATCAACTGACGTTCATCAACTGTAATCAAGCCTAGTTCTTTTTTCGCCAGGAGATGCAATAAAGGATCGCGCATACTCCCTGTTTTAAATTGATTGCAATAATCCTCCAGTTGCTCCACCAAAGAAGGTACAAAATTGACGACACAGGCCACGTCCGGATGTTGTTCGAGATGCCATGCCATATCGGTGTAATCCTTGATGGCATGCAGATAAGTCCAGGGTAATTCGAACTGTCCGTTAAGGCTGTTGCGGTAATCCGGTTGATGCATGTGCCAGCACAGCACCAAGCGAAGTTTTTTGAGAGGCATCATAAGTTCAAAGGTAAGTATCGTGGCGCCACGTCATGTGCAACCTGTATTCAGGTTGGGTAACGGCTCTGGTTGAGCATATCAGGGGTAACAAGGGTAATTCCTTTTTCGGACACATAAAACCGTTTTCGATCCTGTTCCTGGTCAACTCCAACCTCAAGTCCGTCAGGGATGATGCATCCCCGATCCACAATCACGCGCCTGAGAACAACGCGTTCCCCGATTCGAACATTGGGAAGAACCACACTATCTTCGATTTTGCTGTAAGCATTAACATGGACATCAAAAAACAAAACTGATCTACGAACAGTCCCACCACTGATGATTACGCCACCTGAAATCAGTGAATCCATTGCGCTACCCCGTCGCCCATCGTCATCAAAAACAAATTTTGCCGGCGGAAACTGTTCCTGATATGTCCAGATAGGCCAGGCCTTATCATACAAATTAAGATCCGGAATGACTTTGGTCATTTCCATGTTGGCGCTCCAGTAGGCATCGATGGTGCCAACATCGCGCCAATACGGTTTTGTATCGGGTTCTCCTATGCAGCTCTCGTCAAAACGATGAGCATAAACACGATAGCGGGGCACTAACCATGGAATAATGTCGTTACCAAAATCATGTTTTGAATTTGGAGCATAGGCATCACGAATAAGTTGTTCATACAAAAACTTTGTGTTGAATACATAGATCCCCATGCTAACCAAGGCATTCTCAGGCGAACCAGGAATGGAAGATGGCTGGGCAGGTTTTTCGTCAAAGGCAACGATGCGATTTAACTCATCTATTGTCATGACTCCGAAGGCAGAGGCATCAGATACTGGAACCGTCATACAAGCTATGGTCATGTCTGCTTCCATGCTAACATGGGCTGCCAGCATCATCCCGTAATCCATTTTGTAAACATGATCACCGGCCAGAATGATGACATGCTGCGGGTTATGCGAACGTAGAATATCGATGTTCTGGAACACAGCATCGGCAGTGCCCTTGTACCATTCTTCCTGAACCCGCTGCTGAGCAGGCAGCAATTCGACGAACTCGTTAAATTCACCATGCATAAAACTCCACCCATGCTGGATGTGCTGAATCAGACTGTGGGCCTTGTATTGGGTAACGACACCAATACGGCGAATGCCTGAATTAATGCAATTGGACAACGGAAAATCAATAATGCGGAACTTTCCGCCAAACTGAAGGGCGGGCTTGGCGCGCCATTTGGTAAGATCTTTCAGCCGACTGCCTCGACCGCCAGCCAGAATCAGGGCTATTGCATTCTTTGTTAACACACTGATAAACCGCTCAGAGGCGATATCGCTGGGAAACATGTCAGCGCTCCTTGGAAAATGGGATCATGACCATAACTATCGGCGTGTTATTTTTAGACATTATAATTGATTTCATGTAGGTACTAGTCACCACGCTACGATCATGCCAAAAAAAATATTAGACCCATTACAACAAGCCATCCTGGAAGCCAGGCACCATGACCCTTTCGGTTACCTCGGCTTGCACCGTACCGAGCATGAATGGGAGCTACGGGTGTTTCTCCCCTATGCCAGCACCGTTGAAGTATTCACCTCTGAGTGGGAGCCGGTCCCACGCGTTCATGATCAGGGAATTTATATCTGGAAGGGAAAGATCCCTCCTGCCAGTCCCTGCCGCTTACGTTACATGGAAAATGGGCATCAAATTGAAACATTTGATGTCTACGAATTCCCTCCCCTGATTAGCGATCATGATCTATACCTGTTCCAGGAAGGCCGACTACAACAGCTCTACAAAATCCTGGGCGCGCACCCCTGCACTCAAGAGGGGGTTGATGGTATTCGTTTTGCGGTCTGGGCTCCCAACGCAGCACGTGTCAGTGTCGTAGGAGATTTCAACCATTGGGATGGACGCCAGCATCCAATGCGGGTTCGGAACGCTAGTGGCATCTGGGAACTTTTCCTTCCGGGCATACCTATTGGTGCCTTGTATAAGTTTGAAATAAGAAATCGGCAAAATGGTGCCATCATGGTCAAGACGGATCCTTATGGTATCGCCTTCGAATTACGCCCTGGTACCGCAGCCAGAATCTGCTGCAATGATAGATTTGTGTGGGAAGATGCGGCGTGGATGAACCAGCGTGCCAAGTCTGATTGGCTACATGCTCCGATGAATATTTACGAGGTCCATCTGGGCTCCTGGAAGCACCCAGAAGGTCGTGACTTCTATAATTATCTGGAGCTTGCCAACTTATTGTTGCCCTATGTAATGGACATGGGGTACACCCATATTGAGCTGATGCCAATCAGCGAACACCCGCTCGATGAATCCTGGGGGTATCAAACCACCGGATACTTTGGGGTCACTAGCCGCTATGGCACGCCCAACGATTTTCGGGCCTTCGTTAACCAGTTCCACCAGTCAGGCATTGGTGTCATCCTCGACTGGGTCCCTGGCCATTTTCCAAAGGATGCCTTTGCACTGGCTCGTTTTGATGGTAGTGCATTGTATGAACATGAAGACCCCCGCCTGGGAGAACATCAGGACTGGGGAACTTACATCTTCAATTATGGCCGCAATGAAGTCCGTGGATTTCTTATCGGAAATGCCCACTACTGGCTTTCCGAGTACCACATTGATGGATTGCGCGTCGATGCCGTTGCCTCCATGCTATATCTGGATTACTCACGCAAGCCCGGCGAATGGCTGCCCAACCAGTATGGTGGGCGGGAAAACCTCGATGCCCTGGCATTCGTTCGCGATATGAACATGATGGTCCATCAACAGTTTCCAGGAGCATTGACTATTGCGGAAGAATCCACATCATGGCCCATGGTATCGCGACCGATCTACCTCGGTGGACTGGGTTTTTCCATGAAGTGGAACATGGGCTGGATGAATGATACCTTGCGCTACTTTTCCAAGGATCCTGTGCACCGCCGCCATTATCATCACAATCTGACTTTTGGCCAACTGTATGCCTACACCGAAAACTTCGTGTTACCGTTTTCACATGACGAGGTTGTCCATGGCAAGAAATCCCTTCTGGACAAGATGCCTGGGGATGTATGGCAGCGCTTCGCCAATCTACGTCTGCTGCTGATCTATCAAATGACCTACCCAGGGAAAAAATTGAATTTCATGGGAAATGAGTTTGGGCAAGGCGGCGAATGGCAGGTTAAGTCTGGGCTGAATTGGTCCTTGTTGTCCTACCACTGGCATCAGGGAATCCAGAATCTTTGTCGTGATCTTAATCGCCATTATCGCGATTATTCCGCCCTTCACGACTTGGACTTCGATACCCAGGGTTTTTCCTGGATCGACTGTGATGACGCGCCCCAATCGGTACTCAGTTTTGCCAGGCACAGCCGCGCTGGTGCAACGCTTGTCGTGGTGCTCAATTTTACTCCTGTCCCACGCACCGAGTATCGCTTGGGCGTCCCCATTGCAAGCCCTTATCGTGAACTCATTAACAGTGATTCATCCTATTATGGCGGTGACAACCTGGGTAACGGCTCCGGGCTGCGTGCAACGGCAACTCCGTGGAATGGGCAACCCTGTTCCTTGACCCTGACCCTCCCCCCTTTAGCGGGGCTTATACTGGAATCTTGCTAGATGCCTTCACTAACTCAATCACCTGCCTGGCTTGCCTTGAAGCATCACCAGCAAGCCCTTTCTCAACTCCACCTGCGCAATCTGTTTGTCCAGGACCCCGACCGGTTTAGCCGTTTCTCAATGCATGCCGGACCTTTGCTGCTGGATTATTCAAAAAACAGAATCACGGAAGAGACTTTATCGTTGCTGCTGAGCCTGGCCTCCCAGTCTCAGCTGCCGGAATGGATTAAGCGCATGTTCAAAGGCGAGAAGATCAATGTCACAGAGCACCGTGCTGCCTTGCACAGCGCACTGCGAAACCGCTCCGACCGCCCGGTTCTCCTGGATGGCGTGGATGTCATGCCAGAAATCAGGCGTGTTTTGGGGCACATGCGAACATTTTCGGAATCTGTGCGTAACGGTGATTGGCTTGGTTATACCGGTCGGCCGATCACAGATGTCGTGAATATCGGTATCGGTGGGTCTGATCTTGGCCCCGCCATGGTCACCGCCGCGTTAAGTGCTGATTGTAGCGCCCTGTGCATCCACTTCGTATCCAATATTGATGGTGCCCATCTATTCAATACGCTGAAGTCGCTGAATCCTGAAACAACGCTCTTTATCATTGCTTCAAAAACCTTTACCACTCAGGAAACACTCATCAATGCACAATCTGCCCGTGAATGGTTTTTACGTCAGGCGGGCGATCAAACTCATGTGGCAAAACATTTTGTTGCCTTATCCACTAATCAGGGTGAAGTTTCTCGCTTTGGCATTGACCCAGCCAACATGTTTGAATTTTGGGACTGGGTCGGTGGACGTTACTCGCTTTGGTCCGCCATTGGGTTGTCCATTGCTCTAGGTATTGGCATGGACGGATTCGAAGCACTGTTGCAAGGCGCATTCGAAATGGATGAGCATTTCCAGAACAGCCCTCTTGAATGCAACATGCCGGTCATATTGGGTTTGCTTGACATCTGGTACATCAATTTTTTTGGGACACAAACCAGGGCAATTCTGCCTTATGACCAGGGCATGAACCAGTTCATCAGCTACATTCAACAATTGAGCATGGA
>DAIDTL010000040.1:8527-8794 GCA_027457225.1 Ferrovaceae bacterium | reverse complement strand
GCCCCATGGTGCGGTTTTATTACCGATTGCCGCCTTTAATTGCTCGTCAGCTTCCTTGCGATCAGATAACAATGCAGACAACATTGAATAACCGATCATCTCGCGCAGCGAAGTTTGTGCAACCCGATCGATGGCCTCCCGATAATTGGTGATTGCCAACGCTGCTTTTTCAGCATCGTGCACATGCCAGAAGATGATTGCGTCGACATTGACCGGAACGGTGTCCTTGGTTAGCGCCTGCTCGGCGTTGAAAGCTGTGGTCTGAAT
>DAIDTL010000040.1:0-8517 GCA_027457225.1 Ferrovaceae bacterium | reverse complement strand
TTGCAGTTTACCCATCCTCAGGATGACAAACTTCTGCCAGGCGTTGGCCATTTTCAGCGAAAGCGCAATGATGGCCGCTGCTCCAAAGAATGGCAACGCAAGATAGGGATTTTCCCATCGGCCAACAGCGATTCCCGCGAGGATAAGGACCAAGACCATGAATGATGTGATTGGATTCATTTTCATTACCCCTTGTATAGAGTAAGTCGCAACTACGAGTTCAAAGCTTACTTCCTTATCGGCTGTCAAAGAACCTGATGGCGTTCAGCAACTCATGAAAATTGTAAATAATGTAATCAGGTCTTACGCCTCCCTTTTCCTGAACTCCCTGATTTGACTTAAAAAAAACTGTTTTCATCTTGAGTTTCTGCGCCCCATACACATCGCGGTACATGTCGTTTCCCACAAACAGAACCTCTGACGGTTCCATTTTCATGGCTGCCAATGCCGCTGCAAACAGGCGCTCATCGGGCTTGCGGTATCCCAGGTTTCCGGAAATTATGATTGGGTCAAAATATTCAGACAGCCCGACGGCGTGGAGCTCTGGCACTGCGTAGGCTGCTTGGCCATCTGAAATGATCGCAAGACGGAATTTGTGGTGCAGTTGCCGGATTGTGTCCTCTACCCCAGGATAGAGCTGCAACCGGAAGCGCGATCCGGCACGATGCGCTTCGGCCAGGAATCTCGGGAGCTGTTCGAGTTTCTCTATCGGCAAAGCACGCGTGAAGTCCGTCGAGTGCTGGGCAATAATTTCACGAAATATCCCTATGATATCAACTTCCGGATAACGGTCTATATTCGCTGCACGCTGTTCCTTCATGATCTGAAAATAGAAATACTTCACTACATTGGGTTCGAGTGATATGCCTTGATACGAAAGAAGATTGCTGATGACGCGATACACATCGTCATGCCATTCGTTCGTATGGATATCCGTAAGCGTTCCATTGATATCGAAAATAATGCCTTTGATCGTCATTAAAACCTCCTCAGGCATTCTTTCGCCTCAGAGATCAGGCGATAGCGGTATTCTGGTCCGACACAGTCGTTCCTCGCAATGCGCAGCAATGTAATTCCCATGTAGAAAGGCGTTCGACCGGTGATCGACTGAAAAGCGCTATCGCGGTTTGGAAAGTGGCAGGCATATTCCCACAGGAAGTGGCCAATGTAAGGATCGGCGGCGTATTTGTTGCCAGTTGCGCGCATGAAAAAATGCTTTAATTCTCCGGCGATACGTCCAGTGTCAAAAACGCGATCGGCGTGCTTGGTTCTCTCCAGATCAAACGTAACGACTTCCAATCCGTTTCCGAACATGAAGTTCTCAGGTGTCGCATCCCCATGGACAAGCACTTTCTGGTCTTCCCACATCCTTGGTTGATTGCGCCACTGGTCGCGCAGCCAGTATAACTCGCGCGATTCGTCTCCTCCGATTGCCCTGATTTTAAGCAGCTTTTCGACCAGACGATCCATGTAGTCACAGTCTTGATGGAACTCAACCCCGACACCCATGGCGGTCCGATTGTGAAAAGTCGCCATGAAGTAGGCGAGTGCGGTGAGCTTGTAGTAGAGTTTTCCATGGTCACCGCTCCGAATCACCTCCAGGATCACTTCACTGAGCAGTTGTCCCTCGCAACATTCTGTAACCAGAAGTGCGTTCATGGAATAGTTGCGGCCAAGCGGCCTGACTACGTGGTGATGATAGCCTTTCATCCCGTACTCGCGCATCATGCAGAGATTGTCGAATTCGCGCGTCAGGCGCGAGCAAGCCTTCCCTGCATCTTTCTGTCGTGATGAAAGAAAAAACTTGCCTATGACCTTTGTGCCGGTATTGCGGTCTTCATACAGATACACGTCGTTTGAACCGTTTAGCTTGAATACACGGTACTGCGAGCCAGGCGAGATACCACTCACTTGAGGCTGTATGTCATGCTGGAGATAACCATGCAGGGGATCGTGTTCTGGTAAGCGCCCAAGATAGGTTCCGTTCATTGCCGTTTATGCCGTGATCCCATATAGTCTGCATCTTTTAACACTTACCGTCACGCCGTCCGTACGCCAGCGAACAGAGTATTCTGACCAATCAATACACCATAAAGTTTTGATGATGCTCATGTCTTATTTTGTTACCAGCAGAGCCCCATGACGGGCCTGGTATAGAGGGCATAAAAATATCTCGCACCAAGCGTTGATCCAGGAGCAAAAATGAGCGCAGATATCACGCCAAAACTCGCTGTCAATGGAGGAACCCCATCGAGTGGCCTCACAAGCGATGAGGCGCACCGCCGGCTGGAGAAGTACGGCCCGAATGCAATGCCGGAAACGACGCTGCATCCCTTGCGTAGGGCGTTGGGTAAGCTATGGGCCCCCGTCCCCTGGCTGCTTGAGGCGGCGATCGTGCTCCAAGTCGTGCTTGGTGACGATGTCGAAGCGGCAATCATTGCGGGCCTCCTGATATTCAATGCCGCTCTCGGATTTTTTCAGGAGGGGCGCGCCCAGGCAACTCTTGAAGCACTGAAGTCGCGTCTTGCGTTGAACGCCTCTGTAAGACGTGACAACGCCTGGGTAATTCTTCCCGCCACCGACCTGGTACCTGGTGACGTGGTGAAACTTTCGCTTGGTGGAGTGGTTGCTGCGGATGTACGTCTTACCGAAGGACAAATCCTGCTCGACCAATCCATGCTCACCGGCGAATCAATACCCATTGAAGCCGGCCCGGGCCTGCAAACTTATGCAGGTGCGTTGGTTCGCCGTGGTGAGGCAGTGGCGGAGGTCACGGCCACCGGAACCCGCACCAAATTCGGCCGCACTGCAGAACTTGTCCGAACCGCCCATGTCACAAGCTCCCAACAAAAAGCAGTTATGCGCGTGGTACGCAATCTTGCCGCATTCAATGGCGTTGTCATTGTGATGCTGGTGGCTTATGCCTACTTTCTAAAGCTGCCCCTCACCGAGGTCATTCCCCTCATCCTGACGGCTATTCTGGCCTCTATACCCGTTGCTTTACCGGCCACCTTTACCCTGGCATCAGCGCTCGGTGCCCGGGCTTTGGCCAAGCTGGGGGTTCTCCCTACCCGCCTCTCTGCAGTGGATGAAGCTGCAACGATGGATGTCCTGTGCGCTGACAAGACAGGCACGCTGACGCGCAACGAGTTGTCTGTGACGACAGTCCGTCCGATGCCGGACTATGATGCCGCGCACGTGCTCATGCTGGCCGCATTGGCCAGTTCGGATGGCGGGCAGGATCCGGTAGACACAGCCATCCGGGCAGCCGCCAGCAGCAAGGACAACACCAATGTGCCGCACTTGGTGAAGTTTTTACCGTTCGATCCGGCGACAAAAATGTCCGAAGCAACCGTTACCGGCTCAAGCGGTGAGACACAACGTGTTATAAAAGGCGCCTTTGCCGTAGTTATCGGTTTGGCACAACCGTCACCGACCGCAACGACGGCAGCGAGCGAACTGGAAGCGCAGGGCTTCAGAGTGCTGGCTGTAGCCGTTGGATCCTCTACGGCGATGAAGTTGGTCGGGCTTATCGCACTCAGCGACCCACCGCGGACGGACTCTGCAGCGCTCGTTACAGAATTGCGTACGTTAGGCGTGCGCACCGTAATGGTGACAGGTGACGCGCCGACGACGGCAACCATTGTGGCTCATGAAGTTGGGCTCGACGGGGCGACCTGCCCACCCGGACCTATCCCGGATGATGCCCGCCCTGAGACGTTCTACGTTTTTGCAGGCGTTCTTCCGGAGGACAAGTACAAACTGGTCAAGGCCTTCCAGAAGGGCAACCACACTGTCGGCATGTGCGGTGATGGTGCCAATGACGCACCGGCTTTGCGCCAGGCGCAAATTGGTATTGCCGTCATGGCAGCAACCGACGTTGCCAAATCGGCTGCAGGGATGGTATTGACCGGGCCTGGGCTCGCCGGCATTGTTGCCGCGATCAAGGAAGGACGGGTGACGTTTCAGCGCATTCAGACCTACGCGTTGAACCTCATCATCAAGAAAATTGTAACCGTGCTTTTCCTGGCCTTGGGATTGATCATAACAGGACATGCAATTTTGACTCCGCTGCTCATGGTCATTGTAATGATCACCGGAGATTTTCTTTCAATGTCGTTGACTACCGACAACGTACGGCCCTCCCCGCAGCCGAATTCCTGGTACATAGGCAAATTGACGATAGCGGGGATTGTCATGGGGACCTGTCTGCTGGTCTTTTGTACGGGTGTCCTGCTCATCGGAAAATTTAAAATGAATCTTGGTACAGGGGAGATGCAAACCCTGTCATTTGCGACCCTGGTGTTAGGGAGTCAGGCAACGCTCTATGCCATTCGGGAACGTCGGCATCTATGGGGCACTCGCCCCAGCCTCATGCTTGCCGCGTCTTCTATAGCCGATATTCTTATCACCTCGACATTAGCCATCGGCGGAATTGCAATGACGCCCTTGCCGGCCCTGGCGTTAGTCAGCACGCTTCTCGCGGCAATCGCGTTTGCGTTCGTCCTGGATACGGTAAAGGTTCTGGTGTTCTCTCGCCTGAAGATCGCGTAGCCCCTTGATTATCCCTGGCCCATGGGACCGTGACGGCCGAAAGGATGAATGTGCAGCAGTCTCACTTGAAGGCATTGTATTTATGGCAGTACTGTTGATGCGATACAAAATTTCCAATCTTCGACCATTGGGGGAGGCTTCATGTCGATATCCTTAGAGAAACTGGAACAAACGGTGGCTGAACTGACGGTGCGCGGCAAGGGGATCCTTGCGGCCGACGAGAGTACACCCACCATAGAGAAACGTTTCAAGGCAGTTAACGTGACGTGCACGGTTGAGGCCAGGCGCGACTACCGGGAGTTACTGTTTTCCACACCTGGATTGGGTGCGTTCATCAGCGGGGTCATCCTGTTTGATGAGACCCTGAAACAGAAAAGTGTGACGGATGTGGCGTTACCGCAATTGCTGGCAGCACAGGGCATCGTGCCCGGCATCAAAGTGGATATGGGAACGGTGCCGTTACCCGGTTTTCCAGGAGAGAAAGTGACGCAGGGCTTGGATGGCCTGGCACTACGGTTGAGCGAATATGGGAAACTGGGCGCGCGCTTCGCCAAGTGGCGCGCAGTGATCGCCGTTGGTGCGGGAATCCCCACCCACCCGGCGATTGCAGCCAATGCGCATGCCTTGGCACGCTACGCAGCCATTTGTCAGGAACAAGGCCTTGTACCAATCGTCGAGCCCGAAGTACTGATGGATGGAGACCACACATTGGAGACCAGTGCACACGTTTCTGAAGAGGTGCTGCACGCGGTGTTTGATGCGCTATATCAGCAACGGGTTGCGCTTGAATGCATGCTCCTGAAACCCAGCATGGTCACACCGGGGAGCGCCTGTCCAACGCAGGCTACCCCCCAACAGGTGGCGCTGGCCACCCTGACCTGCTTTCGACGCGTGGTGCCGGCAGCGGTACCAGGAATCAATTTCCTATCCGGTGGTCAGACCGAGTCTGTGGCGACAGCCAATTTGAATGCCATGAATATCGGCGCAGAACGACAGCCATGGGCGTTGAGCTTTTCTTACGGACGCGCCTTGCAGGCCCCCGTGCTTAAGGCCTGGCGTGGCGAGTCGGCGAACAAAATGATCGCGCAACAAGCCTTGTACCAACGTGCACAACTGAATGGCGCAGCCTGCCAGGGCCGATACACGGCTGCCATGGAGAATACTTGAGAGATGAACAAAACCAGCAGTGGTACGGCCCGATCTGACGCACTGGTACTGTTTGGCGTGACAGGCGACCTCGCCCATAAAAAAATCTTTCCCGCACTCTATGCGATGGCCAAACGGGGCGTTCTTAACGTTCCGGTGGTTGGTATTGCCACCTCTGATTGGAACATGACGCAACTTCGTAAACATGTCACGGACAGCATAAAACAATTCAGCAAGATTGATGACCGGCCGGCACTCCATCATCTGCTTTCCTTGCTTCGCTATGTCGCCGGCAACTACAGTGATCCAGGCACATTCTACGCACTCAGGAAAACCCTGGGCAATGTCCGGCGCCCGGCACACTACCTCGCCATTCCGCCCGCGCTATTTGCGACGGTGATCAAGGGCCTGGGTGCCGCGGGGCTTGCAAACCAGGCACGCGTCATTGTTGAAAAACCATTCGGACGCGACCTGGCCTCGGCGCAAAGCCTCAATAGTGTCGCAAGGTCGGTGTTCCAGGAAGATTCGATCTTCCGCATTGATCATTACCTTGCGAAAGAGGCGATCATGAATCTCTTGTATTTCCGCTTCGCCAATTCCTTCCTGGAACCGATCTGGAACCGAAACTACGTGGCCAGCGTTCAGATAACCCTATCCGAAGACTTTGGCATTGAGGGGCGGGGTGCGTTCTACGAAACCGCTGGTTGTCTGCGCGACGTCATTCAAAATCATCTTTTCCAGATCGTTGCACTGCTGGCCATGGAGCCGCCAACTTATAGGGGTTTTGGTGCCGTACACGGCGAAACAACCGATGTTTTCCAGGCAATGCGCGCGCTTAATCCAGACGACGTAGTGCGCGGCCAATACGCAGGCTACCGCAATGAACCAGGCGTGGCAAAGCACTCCAACGTCGAAACGTTTTGCGCCCTGCGGCTTTTTATCGACTCGTGGCGCTGGGAAGGGGTACCGTGGTACCTGCGATCGGGCAAGTTTCTGGCCCAGACCGCCACCGAGGTGATCGTCCAGCTGAAGCCGCCGCCGCAGCGGCTGTTTGCCGATTCAGCGCCAGTGTCCGGCCGGGCCAATTATCTGCGCTTCCGGCTATCTCCAAACTCCGCCGTTGCCCTCGCTGCACGCGTCAAGCGCGCAGGCAAGGATTTTGTCGGCGACCAGCGTGAGCTTTACCTGGTTGACGAACGGCCAGGGGAGGAAACACCTTATGAGCGGCTTCTGGGCGATGCCATGACCGGCAATGGCGCACTATTTACCCGCGAGGACGCCGTTGAAGCCGCTTGGACGGTGGTCGACCCCGTCCTCAATACCCCATATCAAATTCACCCTTACCGACGCCATAGCTGGGGACCAAAACAAGCCAATGCACTCATCGCCAAAGACGGCAGCTGGCACAACCCTGGTCCGGGCGAGGCATAGGATGATGAACGCCGCACAGCAACTTCACAATCTGGGTCAAAGCCTCTGGCTTGACAACATCACGCATTCGCTCCTGACAAGCGGCACACTCAGCCGCTACATCGAAGAGTTTGCGGTGACCGGTTTGACTTCCAATCCCACGATCTTTGATCAGGCAATCAAGAGTACCGGTTATTACGCCGATGTCGTCCGAAAAAAAGCCGCTGAAGGCAAGTCAGGCGAAGCGTTGTTCTTCGAACTGGCCCTGGAAGACCTGACCCAGGCCGCCGATTTTTTCCGTCCAGTTTACGAAGCGACCGATGGCTTGGACGGCTGGGTATCGCTGGAAGTCTCTCCATTGCTTGCGGACGACACCCCTGGAACCATCGCGGCAGCTGTTCAACTTCACGAGCGTGCGCAACGTCCCAATCTTTTCATAAAGATACCAGGTACCCGCGCAGGAATACCTGCGATAGAAGAGGCGATCTTCAGGGGTGTTCCGGTGAATGTCACACTGCTGTTCTCACGTGAGCACTACATCGCGGCTGCCGAAGCATATATGCGTGGCATCGAACGACGCATCGCTGCTGGCCGCGATCCACGCGTCGCTTCCGTAGCATCTATTTTCATCAGCCGGTGGGACGTAGCAGTCAATGACCGGGTTCCGAACAAGCTTAGCAACCATCTTGGCATTAGCCTTGCTATGCGTACGTACAAGTCCTACCGCGATCTGCTGGCATCAAAGCGCTGGCAGAAACTGGCCGCATCCGGAGCCCGGCCGCAACGATTGCTGTGGGCCAGCACTGGTACCAAGGATCCTGCAGCCCCAGATGTTCTTTACGTCGAAGCACTGGCAGCTCCGGGTACGATCAACACCATGCCAGAAAAAACACTGCTCGCCTTCGCTGAGCACGGAAAAGTAGAGCATGCTTTGCCAGTTGATGGGGGCGGTGCTGAAACTGTGCTAGCAAAATTTGCCCACGCGGGCATCGATAATGACACGCTTGCTACTGCCCTCCAACGCGAACGCTCCGTTGACTTCCCTAAGTCATGGGAGGATTTGATGCAGTGCATCGGTCGTCTGGCAGACAATTCCACGTAACAGTACAAGGACAAAAAACATGAATTCACCTCATTTTGGATGTACGCTGCTTTTATTCGCATTAGTTTCTAAAAACGATTCGAGAACATTAAAGTGATCAATCGCCAGCAATCAAAGCGCTACGTCGTTCTCATTATCCTCGCTGTCACCTTGTGTGTACCCAAAGTGATGGCCTTTAGCTTTGGCAATCTGATGGCCACGATGGGTGGGAACAGCGCTGATACCAGCGCAGATGACCCAGATACTTTCGTCCAATCCGCTAAAGCGGTAGGAAAACTCATGGATAAATCAACTTCCCTTCTTGT
>DAIDTL010000039.1 GCA_027457225.1 Ferrovaceae bacterium | reverse complement strand
GAGCATGGGGGTCAGGCTCAAAGAGACAAACCCCGAAACCAGGATGGCTACGGCTATGACCACGGCAAATTCCTGAAGTAACCGGCCCAGGATCCCGCCCATGAAAAGGACCGGGATAAAGACCGCGGCAAGGGAGAGGGTCATGGAGAGTATGGTGAAACTGATCTCCTTGGACCCATCGAGAGCGGCCTGAAGCCTGTCTTTACCCATTTCCAGATGCCGCACGACGTTTTCAAGCATCACGATGGCATCGTCCACCACAAATCCCGGTGGCCACGGTCATCGCCATCAGGGACAGGTTATCCAGGCTGTAGCCGCACAAGTACATCACGCCGAAAGTGCCGATCAGCGACACCGGAACGGCCACGCTGGGAATCAGCGCCGCATGGGCTTCACGCAGGAACAGAAACACCACCAGGATGACCAGGGCGGTGGCAATGAGCAGCGTGCGCTCCACATCATGCAGCGAAGCGCGGATGGTGGGAGTGCGGTCCATCACCACGGAGAGATCGATGGCGCTCGGAATCGAGGCGCGCAGGTGCGGTACCAGTGCCCGGATGCGGTCCACGGTTTCGATGATGTTGGCATTGGGCTGGCGGTTCACGAGCAGCAGGATCGCACGGCGCTCGTTGGCGATGCCCAAGTTGCGCAGATCCTGCACGGAGTCATTGATTTCGGCCACGTCCGTCAGGCGGACCGGTGCACCGTTGCGCCAGGCAACGATCAGGGGCCGGTACTCATCAGCGTGCATAGCCTGATCGTTGTCCTGAATCTGCCAGCGGTGGGTGTCGTCTTCCATGAATCCTTTGGGGCGATTGGTATTGGTGCTGGCAATCGCGATCCGGGCCTGTTCCAGGCCGACGCCGTAGCGATTGAGCGCCAAGGGGCTCAGTTCAACCCGCACCGCAGGCAGGGAACTGCCCCCCACCGTGACCTGGCCCACCCCGTCCACCTGGGACAGGCGTTGCGCCAGAATCGTGGATGCAGCATCATAAATTTGCCCGGCGCTGAGGGTGGAGGAAGTCAGTGCCATGATGAGAATCGGCGCATCGGCCGGGTTGACCTTGCGGTAGATGGGATTGAGGGGCAAATTCGCAGGCAGCAGTGCACTGGCCGCGTTGATGGCGGCCATCACATCCCGTGCGGCTCCATTGATGTTGCGGTCAAGATTGAAGATCAGGCTTAAGACGGTCTGTCCGGTCGAACTGTTGGAAGTGATTTCCTCGACGCCGGCTATTCGGCCCAGCGTGCGCTCCAGCGGCGTTGCCACCGTGGCCGCCATGGTTTCCGGACTGGCGCCCGGTAGGCTCACCTGAACGTTTACCGCCGGAAAATCTACTTGAGGGAGTGGCGCTACGGGCAGAAGGTTGAAGGCCACCAGTCCCGACAGAGTGATGGCAGTGGTCAGCAGCGTGGTCGCGACAGGACGGCGGATGAAAACCCCGGTCAGGCTCATGATGCTTTGACGCGGGAAGCCAAGCGATCCATGGCCAGGTAAATGACGGGCGTGGTGAATAGGGTCAGCAGCTGGCTTGCCAGCAAGCCGCCCACCATGGTTACGCCCAAAGGCTGTCTTAGTTCAGCCCCGATGCCGCTGCCCAACATGAGCGGCAGCGCGGCAAAAAGAGCGGAAAAGGTGGTCATCAAAATCGGACGAAAGCGCAGCAGGCAGGCCTGCCTAATCGCTTCAAGCGCACTTAATCCCTGGCTTCTCTGGGCATCGAGAGCGAAGTCGATCATCATGATCGCGTTCTTTTTGACAATTCCGATCAACAGAATGATACCGATGATGCCCAGCACACCGAGATCGTTGCCAGTGAGAGTGAGCGCCAGGAGAGCTCCGACCCCAGCGGAAGGCAGCGTGGAGAGAATCGTGATCGGGTGGATATAGCTTTCATAGAGCACACCCAGCACGATGTACATGGTCACCACAGCGGCCAAGACCAGCAGCAACGTGGAGGAAAGCGATTTCTGGTAGGCCCGGGCTGCACCCTGAAACTGTGTCTCGATGCTGTCAGGCAGGTGAATGTCCTGTTGGGCGGCATTGATGGCATCCACTGCTTGGCCCAGCGACACCCCCTGGCTCAAATTGAAGGAGATAGTTGAGGATGGGAACTGCCCCAGATGATTGATCGAGAGTGGGCTGCTGCGCTCTGATATCCGGACCAGTTCGCTTAAAGGCACCTGAACGTTACCGCCACCGGTGGCGGTAATCGGGCCTGAGGTGGTGGCAGCACCCGGCGTGTTGGTGGCGTTGGGAACAATGGCAGGTCCCAAGCCCCCGACACTCACTGAACCCGGAAGAGCGCCCGTGACGTAGATACTGTCGAGCTGCTTCGGATTTTGACGAAACTCAGGCCGCACTTCGAGCACCACGCGGTACTGGTTGGATTGGGTGAAAATGGTGGAAATGATGCGCTGTCCGAAAGCGTCATAGAGCGCGTTGTCGATGGCCGCCACGGTTACGCCCAGACGGCCTGCGTTGTCGCGGTCGATGTCCAGGTATACCTGTCGGCCGTCATTGAGCAGATCGCTTGCCACATCCTTGAGTTGCGGCAGCGCTTGCAGGCGATTCACCAGCCTCACCGTCCAGTCCTGAATCTCTTCTGCCTTTGGGCTCTCCAGGGTCATCTGAAACTGGGTACGGCTTAAGGTGTCTTCGATGGTGAGGTCCTGAACCGGCTGCAAATACACGCGGATTCCCTCCACGTTGCGCAGCGACTGGCGCAGCCTGCCCATTACCTGCGTAACGGAGGCATCCGGGCCGCGCGCTTCCAACGGTTTGAGGTTGATGAGCATGCGCCCGCTGTTGATGGTGGTGTTGATGCCATCCACCCCGATGAAGGAAGACAGGCTTTCCACGGACGGGTCTTTCAGCAAGACTTCGGCCACAGCCTGCTGACGCTCGGCCATGCCCTGAAAAGAAATCGACTGGGGTGCATCGGTGATGGCTTGGAGGATTCCCGTATCCTGCACCGGGAAAAATCCTTTCGGGATGTACAGGTAAAGTAGAACGGTCAGCACAAGGGTGGCGAAAGCCACCCACAGGGTTGCGCTCTGATGTCGCAGCACCCGGTCCAGGGCTCGACCATAAGCTGCGATGAGGCGATCGAAGGCCGCTTTGGCGCGTGCGCCAATACCAGAAGTGGTGGCGGTTTCTTCCTGCGGGCGGCTTAATATACGGGCGCACATCATGGGTGTGAGGGTTAACGACACCACGGCAGAAATCAGGATGGCCACGGCGAGCGTAATGGCAAATTCGCGAAACAGCCGCCCAATCACGTCCGACATGAACAAGAGCGGTATCAGCACGGCGATCAGCGAAAAGGTCAGGGAAATGATAGTGAAGCCGATCTGTCGGGCTCCCTTGAGGGCAGCCTGGAAGGGCGGTTCGCCTTGTTCCAGGTAGCGTGAGATGTTTTCGATCATGACGATGGCATCATCCACCACGAAGCCGGTGGCGATGGTGAGCGCCATCAGCGTGAGGTTGTTGATGCTGAAGTTCTCGAAGTACATGAAGGCCAACGTACCCACTAGGGACACCGGCACCGCCACGCTGGGAATGATGGTGGCGGGCAGGTTGCGCAGGAACAGGAAAATCACCATCACTACCAGCGCAATGGCAATCAACATTTCGAACTGGATTTCGTGCACGGAAGCGCGAATGGTGGTGGTGCGATCCGTGAGCAGGGATATTTCCACCGACTGGGGCAGGGATTGCTGCAATTGCGGCAGCAGTTTCTTGACACGGTCGGACACTTCGATGACGTTGGCACCGGGCTGGCGTTGAACATTCACGATAATGGCGGGCGTGCGGTTGCGCCAGGCAGCCAGATGCGTATCTTCCGCGCTTTCAATGACGGTTGCCACATCTCCCAGGCGCACGGGGGCGCCGTTGAGGTATGCGATGATGATCTGGCGGTAGTCTTCGGCCCGGCGCAGCTGGTCGCTCGCGTCCACCACAGCAGCACGTTCGGGTCCGTCGAAACTGCCCTTGGGCATGTTGACGTTGTTGTTCACGATCGCCGTGCGCACGTCTTCAAAACCCAGCTGGCGGAAGGCGAGCGCACCGGGATCAAGCTGCACCCGCACCGCCGGACGCAGGCCACCACCCATGCTGACCATGCCCACACCGGGCAATTGTGAAATCTTCTGCACCAAACGGGTGTCTACCCAGTCCTGCAGGCGTGGCAAGGTCATGGCCGGTGAGGTGACGGCCAGCGTTAATATGGGGGCATCGGCTGGATTGACCTTGTTGTACAAGGGCGGCATGGGCAAATCGGTGGGAAGAAAGGTGCCGGCGGCGTTGATGGATTCCTGCACCTGCTGTTCGGCCACATCGAGCGACATGCTAAGCGCGAACTGGAGGGTGATCACCGAAGCGCCTCCCGAACTGGTGGAAGTCATCTGGCTTAAGCCCGGCATCTGGCCAAACTGTCGCTCGAGCGGCGCAGTAATCGCCGATGCCATCACTTCCGGGCCTGCGCCGGGATAGAGTGTGGTCACTTCGATGGTGGGATAGTCCACCTCGGGCAGGGCAGAGAGCGGTAAGAAGCGCCAGGCGATGAGCCCGGCAAGCAACAGCGCGACCATGATGAGCGAGGTCGCCACCTGACGTTCAATGAAAATTCTTGAAATGTTCAAGGTGAAGTCTGGGGCTTTCCGTGACGGGACACTTCGACAGTGACACCATCACGCAGGTGATCGATGCCATCGGTCACCACTTCTTCGCCACTTGCCAAACCTTGCAAGATGGCCACGCGTTCGCCATCGCTGGGGCCCGCCTTGATCTTGCGCACCGACACCACATGCTGCGCATTGACCACATAGGCATAAGGCCCTTCCGCCCCCTGCTGCACGCCTGCTATAGGAATGACGAGCGCCCCTTTGAGCGTATCTACTTTCAGGCGCGCATTGACAAACTGGTTGGGGAAAAGACTGTAGTCTGCATTCTTGAACTGGGCCCGCAGCTTGACCATGCCAGTGGTGACATCCACCTCGTTATCCACGGTCAAGAGATAGCCTTCGGCCAGCAGGGTGCTGTTGGTGCGGTCCCAGGCTTCTACGCGCAACGACTCTGGCTGCTTCATGCCTTTGAGAATGGCCGGCAGCGCATCCTGCGGCAAGGGAAAAATGACCGTGATGGGTGAGAGCTGAGTCAGTACCACCATGCCGTTGGTGTCCGTGGTATGGATGATGTTGCCTGGATCCACTTGGCGCAAGCCCAGCCGGCCCGACACCGGAGCGATGATCCGGGCGTAGATCAGCTGCAGTTTGGCAGTGTCCACCTGTGCCTGGTCCGACTGAATGGAGGCTTCGTACTGGGCCACCAGGGCTACCTGCGTGTCCAGTTGCTGCTGAGGTACTGCACCCGTCACGGCGAGCACCTTGTAGCGCTTCAAATCGAGCTGGGCATTCTGCAGCAGGGCACGATCGTGGGCGAGCTGGCCCAAGGCCTGCTCGAGTTGGACTTGAAAAGGCCGTGGATCGATTTCTGCGAGCAGATCGCCTTCCTTGACGATCTGCCCTTCCTGGAAATTGACCCGCATCAGCTGTCCGTCCACCATGGAACGCACCGTGATCGTATAAACGGGAGTGACCGTGCCCAAACCGGTGAGCCATACCGGGAAGTCGGTGGTGATGACCGTGGCCACACTCACGGGCGCCAACGGCGACTGGCGCGGACTGGCAGCGCTCCCGCCGGGGGTGGGAGATGACCCGGCATAGAACTTGAAAACAAGCACTGCCAATACCCCCAGCACCAGCAGTCCGACCCAGAACCGGGGCCGTTTGTATTGATAGAACCATTTCATGGACACTTTCACGATCGCCTCGCAGCTTGAGCAAAATGAAAATCGCTGGCAAGAGACGGGGCAGGCAACTGAAACGCTACCGGTCCATCTGGCTCGGCATGAATAAACTGACGGGCATAAGCGTCCGTTGAGTTGCTAAGGGTAGCCGGGTCACCTTGACTCACTACCACCCCCTCTGAAAGCAAAAAGATTTCATCGACAACTTTCAAGGATTCACTGACATCATAAGTAACGACGATCGATGTGATACCTATGGAGTCATTAAGCTCGCGAATCAGTTTGGCGATGGCGTTGAGAGAAATGGGATCAAGGCCCGCAAATGGTTCGTCATAAATGGTCAGTGTAGGATCCATGGCAATAGCGCGCGCTAAACAGACCCGGCGATTCATGCCTCCTGAAAGCTCGGCTGGAAACAAATCCCGCGCACCACGTAAACCCACGGCCTGGAGCTTCATCAGGACGAGATCACGAATCAGCAGTTCGGGAAGGTGAGTGTGCTCCCTCAGCGGAAAAGCCACGTTATCAAATACGGTTAAATCACTGAACAGCCCCCCCTTTTGGAACATCATGCCCATTTCACGGCGCATGTCATGTAGTTGGCGACCATTCATTTCGTGAACGACGCTACCCCTAAATCGCACTGCCCCACGTTGTGGGCGTAACTGACCACCCAGTAACTTGAGCAGGGTCGTCTTGCCACAACCACTGGTGCCCAGAATCGCCGATACTTTGCCTTCGGTCAGGGTCAAGTTGATTCCCCGCAAGACTTGTCGCGAACCATAACTAAAATAAAGATTTTCAAATTCAACCAATGGGGTACTCATACCAGTCTCAAAAAATATGGGGGAGCAGCAGGCTATGCTAACGGGGGAGGGGTCCCATGGCAAGAAAAACAGCCGGGGAGAGGCGTTAAAGCATGTAAAAATCAGGGCCTTGGCATAAGGCTATTGAAGCCGTAGAATCATTAGCTTCGTCTGTACTAGTCTTTATTCTGAATCAGTTTCGGACTTCGAATGGTGATGATACCTGTGGCTCGCAGTTCTCTGGCTGAAGTAGATCATGACAAACTGGCTTTTGAACCTCATCGGTTGGAATTATTGCAACTGGTGTCGCTGGCCTATGTCCCGATCACCAAGGGCCAATTACTGCAGTGTCTGGAGGCAGCACAATGTCGGGATGCTGAGGGCCAGCCCTGGGCCCTGACCACCCTGACACCAGTTCTGGAGGACCTGATTGCGCAGGGTGCCCTGGTCGCCCAGGGACCACGGATCAGCTGTGAGCCCTCTTTGTCAGAGCAGGTCGCACGCATCCTGAGCCCCACTGACCGGTGTGCCCCGATGGTAGAAGCGATTCGGACTGTCTTCAAGATTGCCGACTACCGATACGGCTACTTTGTCCGCCAATTTGGTGAAGGCGTACGTGACCTGCGTCTGGCGTTGTATGCCGGGCGGTTCGACGATTTTACCCGTCTCGCACAAACGATCCAAAGTTACTTTTCTGCTGAATGGCGCAGCAAAAACCCCTATGTTGCCATTTTTGACAACCCGTTCCAAGCGGATCAATTCGATAGCCTGCCATCAGAAATCAGCCTTCCGGTGGCCGCAACTCTTTTGATGGTTCGGCTCAACCGGATGGAATCCTGTGCGGGACCGATGTCCTGGTTGCGTGATCGGGCCAAGACTGCCCGGGATGAGCAAAAAGGCTGGTTTGCCACGGTACTGTGCGAGCCCATGGTCATGCGCGGCCATATTGATGACGCCATTCTGTTGTCGCGGGGTAAAACCGGCACTGCCATTACCCCTGTGACCGGACTGGCCTGCGTGTTGCGGGGCCAGATAGAAGAAGGGCTAAAAGTTTTCGAGGCTGTCCTAAAGGAAGGTAAAAAGGTTCCGGACCTGCGCAAAGCAGGTATGGCGGGTTTAAGCGGGGCTGCTTATGTTATCGCCTTGATTGCCACCGGAGACCCAAAACGCCTGGAAAAGGCCTCCAGCCATATTGCTGCGGTAATCAAAGGTGGCTCGCCTATGCTTTCGGTATTTGCTTGTCTGGGACATGTGGCGCGAGCCACTCAATCGGTTGATGTACTCCCCGCAGAAGAGCGCGCAGAATCCTCGGATCGCGATCCTGTGGGAACGTTGTTCCGTGCCTTGGCCAGTTGGTGGGTAGACGGTGCCGGAGAACGCATTGATCGGGATCGCTTACGTGACCTCACCAATAAAGCGGAGTCTCAAGGTTACCGATGGATTGCGGCAGAAGCGCTGGAGTTACTTGGGCGTATGGATAACCCCACTTCCGGAGAACGCGCTGAAAAACTCCATTATGAGTTGGGCACGACCACCCTGGCGGATGTGATTCGGCGCCAACCATTATGGGAACGTGCCCTGGGCGCACTGGATCGGTTGGGCAATGAATTTTCCAGCACTACGCCACCTCCGAGAAATGTCCGTTTTGCCTGGTATCTGACTTATGTCCCGGAAACAGGCCAATGTCTGCTTGAAGCCCGGGAACAGCGCCGAACGCAGGGCAGTCGATGGGGGCAAGGCAGGGCCGTGACCATCAATCGCATGCTAACAGCCCAGCAGGATTTAGAAGGATTGACTGATCAGGATCGTGCAGTGATTGCCATGGTACGGCAGGCAGATATTGCCAAGAAGGGCAGCGAAAAACGCATCGACAATCTGGTTGCCCTGGCGTTGTTGATTGATCACCCCTTGCTGTTCTGGTCACAAAACCCAGACCAGCCCGTACAGTTGGTGCGGGGACAACCTGAAATCGTAGTTCAGCGGGAACGGAATCAATTACGTTTGAGCATGACCCCAACCCTGCCAGAAGGATCGCGTTTTCACCTGATGCGTGAAACACGCAGCCGGCTGCGCATGATTGAAGTGAGTGCCGATCAGGAACGGGTACTCGGCGTCATCGGTCGAGAAGGCCTGGTTTTACCGAAGTCCGCGGAAGAACGCATGGCCAAGACGATCGAGGGGTTATCCCTGCGCTTTCGCGTCAGATCGGATATCGGGGGTGGAAACACGGAAATTGTTCCAGCTGATCCGCAAATCTATGCATTGCTGTCTC
>DAIDTL010000038.1 GCA_027457225.1 Ferrovaceae bacterium | reverse complement strand
AAGTGATGCCCTGCGCAACACCCTGGCGCAGTGGCTGCAACGCCGTTTCAAATTGGCATCCCTTGATCCTGCCACGGAGGTGCTACCCACCCTGGGGAGTCGGGAAGCACTGTTTTCCCTGACCCAGGTCCTGATGGATCCCGATCGTCCTGACGCGCGCGCCGTGTGCCCCAACCCGTTCTATCAGATTTATGAAGGCGCCACGCTGCTGGCCGGCGGGGAGCCCTGGTTTGTCAACGCAGACCCGGCCCGTGGATTTTGTGTGGACTACAGCACGGTCCCCGACGCCGTATGGCAGAACACCCAGGTGGTCTTTACCTGCTCTCCCGGCAATCCGACCGGTCGTGTCATGACCCTTGAGGAATGGCGCACCTTGTTTGCCCTGTCGGACCGCTACGGATTTGTCATCATCAGTGATGAATGCTATTCCGAAATTTATCCGGACGAAGCCCACCCTCCCCTGGGCTCGCTCCAGGCTGCTGCACATTTGGGGCGCCACGGCTATCCGCGCCTGATCGCACTGGGCAGCCTGTCCAAACGCTCCAATGTGCCGGGCATGCGTTCGGCCTACGCGGCGGGTGACCGCACCCTGCTCAAGGCATTTACGCTGTACCGCACCTACCATGGCAGCGCCATGAACCCGGCGATCCAGGCAGCCAGCGAAGCGGCATGGCAGGATGAATCCCATGTGCGGGACAATCGCCGCCAGTATCGCGAAAAAATGGAAGCGTTTTACGCGCTTGTCCACCCGCACCTGCCTCTGGAGCGCCCCGAGGCCGGGTTCTATTACTGGGCCCATACGCCGATTGCGGACACCGAATTTGCCATCGGCCTGATGCGCGACACCCAGGTCTCGGTTCTCCCCGGAAGCGTGCTGGCGCGTCAGGCCCATGGCTTTAATCCAGGGCAAAACCGGATTCGCATTGCGCTGGTCGGCACTCTGGAAGAAACTCTCGAAGCGGCCCGGCGCCTGGTCGCATTCCTCCACACCCTACAGGAACACGCCCATGTCCGCGCTGCAAACCCTGATTGAAACCGCATTCGAAAACCGCGCCGACCTCACCGCCTCAGCGCCCCCTGCCGGGCTGCCTTCGGCCATCGACGCCGTCCTGGATGGACTGGACTCCGGGCGACTGCGCGTTGCAGAGAAAATCAATGGCGCCTGGATCACCCATCAGTGGATCAAGAAAGCCGTGTTGCTGTCCTTTCGCCTGAAGGACAATGCCCGGGTGGACGGGGGCTTCACCCAGTACTGGGACAAGGTGGACACCAAATTTGCACGCTACCAGGACGGCGATTTCGAGCGCGGCGGTTTCAGGGTGGTCCCTCCGGCCACCGCGCGTCGCGGCAGTTTCATTGCGCGCAATGTGGTGCTGATGCCGTCCTATATCAACATCGGCGCCTATGTGGATGAATCCACCATGGTGGACACCTGGGCCACCGTAGGATCCTGTGCCCAGATCGGAAAACACGTGCACCTCTCGGGAGGCGTGGGAATCGGTGGGGTGCTGGAGCCCCTCCAGGCCAATCCCACCATCATCGAAGACCATTGCTTTATCGGTGCCCGCTCGGAAGTGGTGGAAGGCGTGATCGTCGGTGAGGGTTCCGTCATCTCCATGGGGGTCTACATTGGCCAGAGCACCAAAATTTACGACCGGGAAACCGGCACCATCACTTATGGCAGCATCCCGCCCGGCTCTGTGGTGGTCTCCGGCAACCTGCCCGCGGCCAACGGACAATACAGCCTGTACTGCGCCGTCATCGTCAAAAAAGTGGATGCCAAAACCCGCGCCAAAACCAGCATCAACGACCTGCTGCGTGGTGACTGAACCCCATGTGCCTGATCGTTCTGTCGTGGCAGGCCCATCCCGTCTATACGCTCGCCCTGGCGGGCAACCGCGACGAATTCCATGCCCGCCCCACCTTGCCTGCCGCGTTCTGGCCGGACCATCCCGAAATACTGGCAGGGCGTGACCTGCAAAGCGGGGGAACCTGGCTTGGCGTGACCCGTACCGGCCGCTTTGCCGCCGTCACCAATTATCGCGATCCCTCCCAGTTTGAACTGCAGCGCCGCTCGCGCGGCGCGTTGACGCGGGAATTCCTGCTGGGCAACACCCCTCCCAAAGCGTGGCTTGAAACGCTCAAGGCCCACCTCACGGACTACAACGACTTCAACTTGCTGGTGGGTGACACCACCCAGCTGTGCTGTCTGGAAAGCCGCACCGGCGCCATCATTCCATTGCCCCCCGGGCTGTATGGGCTGAGCAATCATCTGCTGGATACGCCGTGGCCCAAAGTGCGCGCAGCGAAAGCGGGCCTCGCCACCCTGCTGGCGTCCGCCCCCGAAAGCATGGATCTCCTGGCCCGGCAAATGATGGAACTGCTGGCCGATCCCCATCCCTATCCCGATGCGCTCCTGCCGGACACGGGCATCCCCCTGGAACGCGAACGGCTGATTTCCGCCGCATTCATCCGCGACCCGCTCTACGGCACCCGCAGCACCTCGGTCCTGTTGCGCCGCCGGGCTGGCGCCACCTGGGTTGCAGAACGCTGCTTCAACCCCGCAGGGGTCCCCACCGACGAATGCGGCATAATGCCGTGAGCCTGATCATGAACCCGACCCTCACACTGGCACAGCAATTGATCTCCATGCCCTCAGTCACCCCGGAGGACGGTGGATGCCAAACCCTGATCGCGCAGCGCCTCGCGCCGCTGGGTTTCATCGCTCACGAACTGGTCTTTGGGAAAGTGCGCAACCTGTGGTTGCGGCGCGGACAGCACGCCCCGCTGGTGGTCTTTGCCGGACATACCGACGTGGTCCCGCCGGGCCCGGAAAGCGGCTGGCATTCGCCGCCGTTTCAACCCGAGATTCGCGACGGGCTGCTTTATGGGCGCGGGGCTGCCGACATGAAAACCTCGCTTGCCGCATTCGTGACGGCCATTGAACATTTTCTGCGCGACCACCCCGACCCCGCCGGCTCCATTGCCCTGCTACTGACCTCTGACGAGGAAGGCCCGGCAGTTGACGGCACGGCACGCGTGGTAGCGTGGCTGAAGCAGCAGCGGCAAACCCCGGATTACTGCATCGTCGGCGAACCCACCTCGGGGGACCGGTTGGGCGATACCCTCAAGAATGGCCGGCGCGGATCGCTTTCGGGACGCCTCACGGTACGGGGTGTCCAGGGCCATGTGGCCTATCCGCCCCTGGCACGCAACCCGATTCATCTCGCTGCACCGGCGCTGGCCGAACTGGCCGCGACAGTCTGGGATGAAGCCAATGCGGATTTCCCGGCCACCACGTTTCAGGTCTCCAACCTGCAAAGCGGCAGCGGTGCCGGCAACGTTATCCCGGGTGAACTGACCGCTTCATTCAATTTCCGGTTTTCCCCCGCCAGCAGCGAAGCCTCCCTGCGCCAGCGCACGGAAGCCCTCCTGACGCGACACGGCCTCGATTTCGAAATCCTCTGGGAATTGGGCGCCCAACCTTTCCTGACACCGCGCGGTTCCCTGGTGGCCACCGTCAGCGAGGCGGTTCGGGCAGTGACCGGCATCACGCCGGAAATTTCCACCACCGGAGGCACTTCCGACGGCCGCTTCATCACCTCCCTCTGTCCGCAAGTGGTGGAACTTGGCCCGCGCAACGCCACCATCCATCAACGCAACGAATGCGTGGCCGTCGCCGATATGGCGCCGCTCTCGGCCATTTACCAGGGCATCCTGCAACGTTTGCTGCCTGCGGAAACCCGCCCATGAACTGGGACCGGGCGGCTGAGGAACTCCGCACCGTGCGCGACGTGATCCGTTTTGCGGTGACGGCCTTTGCATCCAGCCCGATTTATTTTGGCCATGGCTATCCGGGCCCGGTGGAAGAGGCCAGCTATCTGGTGCTGCATGCCCTGGGCCTGCCCCATGAGCAACGCGACCTGTGGCTTGATGCCAGCCTGCTCCCGGAAGAACGCCGCAGCGCACTGGACCTGGTGCAGCGGCGAATCGTCGAACGCCGGCCTGCGGCCTATCTGACGCACGAGGCGTGGCTGGGACCCTTCCGGTTTTATGTGGACGAACGGGTCATCGTGCCGCGCTCCTTCATTGCCGATGCACTCAATGAAGGACTGGATCCCTGGATTGATGATTTTGAAGCGCTGACCCGGGTGGCAGACATCTGCACGGGGGGCGGTTCACTGGCCATACTGCTGGCCCTGAAATGCCCCGGGGCCCGGGTGGATGCGGTGGATTTGTCCCCCGACGCACTGGCCGTTGCCACCAGAAATGTCGCGGACTATGGGCTGCAGGACCAGGTTCATCTGCTCCAGGGCAATCTGTTTGAAGGGTTGGCCCATGGCGCCTACGACCTGATTGTCTCCAACCCGCCTTATGTGGATGCGAAGGCCATGGCCAACCTGCCCGCCGAGTACGGCAAGGAGCCGGAAATGGCCCTGGCGAGCGGCCGGGATGGCCTGGACCACGTACGTCAGCTGATTGCCGAAGCGCCCGCGTTTCTCAAACCGGAGGGTCTGCTGGTGGTGGAAGTTGGACACCAGCGCGCTGCGCTGGAAGCGGCGTTTCCGCAGATCCCCTGGATCTGGCTGGATCTTCCGGAGGGAGACAGTTACGTTTTTGTGGTTCGCCGTGAAGGCTTGGTTTGACGCTCGCCCCGGCGCTGCGGACTGCGTTGCGCCGTCGGTAGCGGATCCATGCCAACCCACGCCAGCATCTGATTTACCGCCGCAGGCTCGAGCTAGATAAACCGCCAGCGCTTGAGCCGCGGCGGCAGTTGCACGATACCAAAACGAACCCGGATCAGGCGCCCCACCATCAGGTGCAGCGCCTCGAACATGCGCCGCACTTCACGGTTACGCCCTTCCTTTAAGGTCACCTGGTACCAGTGGTTGGTTCCTTCCCCGCCCTTGTCCCAAATGGTTTCAAAGTGGGCCGGGCCATCCTCCAGGAGAATCTCCCTACAGGCCTCACGCTTCTGCTCATCGGTCAGTTCTCCCACCACCCGGACCGCATATTCCCGTTCCACCTCAAAACCGGGGTGGGTCAACCGGTTGGCAAGGTCACCGCTGGTGGTAAATATCAGCAGTCCGCTGGTATTAAAATCCAGGCGCCCCACGCTCACCCATTTGGCGCCACGCACCCGCGGCAACGCCTCAAACACGGAGGCGCGACCTGCCGGGTCATCGCGACTGACAATCTCGCCTTCGGGCTTGTGGTAGAGCAACACCCGTGGCGCCATCTCGGCAAAGTTAAGGCGGATACGGCGACGTTCCACGGTCACCACATCCGTATCGCTGATGCGCGTGCCAATGGTGGCCACCTGTCCATTGACCCGCACTTCGCCGCCGGCAATCAGGGTTTCCATGTCGCGCCGTGAGCCCAGACCGGACTGGGCCAGGACCTTATGCAGTTTCTGAGTGGGTAACGTCATCGGTGAGCAGTGTAAGTGGCGGGAGTTCCTGCAACGAGCGCAGGTTGATGTCATCCAGCAGCGTACTGGTGGTGCCGTACAGCGCCGGACGACCTGGAACCTCGCGATGCCCCAGGACCTCAACCCAGCCGCGTGACTCCAGCGTGCGCAGAACCGATGCGGCTACCGCCACACCGCGGATTTCCTCGATATCCCCACGCGTGACGGGTTGGCGATAGGCAATGATGGCCAGGGTTTCCAGTACCGCGCGCGAATAACGCGGAGGCTTTTCAGGATTCAGGCGGGCAATCTGTTCCTGAAACGCCGGGCGGGTTTGAAAACGCCAACCGCTGGCCACCTGGACCAGCTCCACGGCGCGCGGTTGCCACTCCTGCTGCAATTCCTCCAGCAGGCGACGCACGGCATCGCTGCTGAGTTCGGGCTCGAACAAATGTCTCAGTTGCGCGATGGACACCGGTTCGGGACTGGACAGCAAGGCAGCTTCCAGCAATTGTTTGGCGGCTGGAATCTCCGACTCGGGCAGACTCATGAAGGCAACTCCGTAATGGTTTCAGCCAGACTAAGATAAAGCGGGGCACAGGCCTCCGACTGGGACACTTTGATCAGGGATTCCTTGACGAGTTCCAGGATGGCAATGAAGTTGACCACAGCCACCGGAACCGTCGCGTCATTTTCGAACAGCTCGTGGAACACCACAAATTTCTGTCCGCGCAGGCGGCGCAGAATGCGCGTCATGTGAACGCGCACCGAAAGCTGCTCACGGGAAATGCGGTGGTGCTGATTGATGCGCGCACGGGACAAGACCTGCACCCAGGCTTCCTGCAAATCATGCACGGTGACCTGCGGCAGGCGCTCGCCAAGATTCTCGTCCACCCAGGTCTGGACCACCATAAATTCCCGTCCGGCGCGGGGCAACTCATCCAGCGTGGCAGCCGCCTGCTTGATGCGCTCATACTCCAGCAGACGCCGCATCAGTTCGGCACGCGGATCCAGATCCTCGTCCGCAGGCGCCACGACGGGCCGGGGCAACAGCATGCGCGATTTGATCTCGATGAGCACGGCCGCCATGACCAGGTACTCTGCCGCAAGCTCAAGCCGGCTCCGATGCATGGCATCCACATAGGCCATGTACTGGCGCGTGAGCTCTGCCATCGGAATGTCCAGGATGTCGAGCGAATTTTTGCGGATCAGGTAAAGCAGCAGGTCGAGGGGACCCTCGAAGCTTTCCAGAAATACTTCCAGTGCTTCGGGGGGAATGTAGAGGTCTTGCGGCAACCCGACAAACGGTTCGCCCCGGACCATGGCAATAGGCTCTGCCAGCGGGACTTCCAGCAGCTCCACCGCGTTGCTCATGTGTACCCCAAACCCACGCTTTCACGCACATCGCGCAGGGTGTCGCCGGCCAGTTTGCGCGCACGTTCACAGCCATCGGCAATCACATTGCGCACCAGGGTGGGATCATCCAGATAGGCCTGCGCTTTGGCGCGCATGGGCCGGAGCTCATCCAGGACGCGTTCCACCACCGGCTGCTTGCATTCCAGACAGCCGATGCCGGCGGAACGACACCCCTGCTGAACCCAGTCGCGGGTTTTTGCATCGCTGTAAATCTGGTGGAATGAATACACCGGACAGCGGCTGGGCTCGCCCGGATCGGTGCGACGGACGCGGGCCGGATCCGTGGGCATGGTGCGGATTTTTTTGATGACGGCGGCTTCTTCATCGCGCAAGTCGATGGTGTTGTTATAGGACTTGGACATTTTCTGGCCGTCCAGTCCCAGCAAGCGCGAGGTTTCGGTCAGCATGGCTTGCGGTTCCACCAGAATCATTTTGCCGCTGCCCTCCAGATAACCAAACACGCGTTCCCGGTCCACCACGGTCAGGCTCTGGGATTCACCCAACAGGGCGCGGGCAGCTTCCAGTGCGCCGTCGTCGCCTTGTTCGTTGTAGCGGGTGCGCAGTTCAAGGTAGAGCTTGGCTTTCCTGCTGCCCAGTTTTTTAACCGCCCCCAGGGCTTTCTCTTCAAAGTCCGGTTCGCGCCCATACAGATGGTTGAAGCGGCGTGCAATCTCGCGCGTAAATTCGATGTGGGGCACCTGGTCTTCGCCCACGGGCACCCGATTGGCACGATAGATGAGGATGTCGGCTGCCTGCAGTAACGGATAGCCCAGGAATCCGTAAGTGGAAAGATCCCTGTCGGAAATTTTTTCCTGCTGCTCCTTGTAGGTGGGCACCCGCTCCAACCAACCCAAAGGCGTCATCATGGACAACAGGAGATGCAGTTCGGCATGTTCCGGGACACGGGACTGGATAAACAGGGTGGCCTGGTTGGGGTCGATGCCTGCCGCCAGCCAGTCAATGACCATGTCCCACACATACGCCTCGATATTCTGCGGATGGTCGTAGTGGGTGGTCAGGGCATGCCAGTCCGCCACCATGAACAGGCACTCATGTTCATGCTGGATCTTGATCCAGTTTTTGAGGACGCCATGAAAATGCCCCAGATGCATGGCACCGGTGGGTCGCATCCCGGACAACACGCGATCGGGGTACATGAATTCGAAAACTCCTGTGCTGCTCAGTGAAGGGTGAGGTCGCCCCAGGCCTGCCAGACCGGGACACATTGGGGTGGCAACGGCGGCAGTTTTCCGGGTTCGAGATAGCTCTCGCCGGGCCCATGGTAGTCCGAACCCCGGGAAGCCAGCAAGCCGCGCCGGTTGGCCTGGGCCGCAAAAAACGCCACCTGGTCACTGGTATGGTTGCAGGTGACCACTTCGATGGCCTGGCCGCCCGCTTCGACGAATTCATCCAGCAGACGGTCCATGACATCGCGACCCACGACACAACGGCCGGGGTGTGCCAATACGGCCACCCCTCCTGCACCGCGAATCCAGGAAATGGCCTCTCCCAATTCGGCCCAGCAATGTTTGACGTAACCTGCTTTTCCCTTGACCAGGAACCGCTTGAACACGGCGCGGACATCCCGGGCCACGCCACGCTCCACGAGATACCGGGCAAAATGGGGACGCGCGACAATATTGGGATTGTGCGCATGGCGCAGGGCGCCCTCAAGGGCTCCGGGAATACCCGCCTTGGCCAGTTCATTGGCTATTTTTTCGGCACGTTCCATGCGGCCGCTGCGAATGCCGGCCAGACCGTCGAGCAAGGCGATATTGCAGGGGTCAATATTAAGGCCCACGATGTGAATCGTATGCTGCGCCCAGGTCACCGAAACCTCGACACCGTCGATGAATCGAATCCCCAGGTTGCCTGCTGTCTGCGCGGCCTCAGTCAGGCCCTGAACGTCGTCGTGGTCGGTCAAGGCCAGGGTGGTCACCCCGTTTCCCGCCGCCAGCGTGACCAGTTCGGTCGGGGTTAAAAGCCCGTCAGAAACCCGTGAATGATTGTGCAAGTCGATGTTTTGCATTGAATTAATTGAACTTTTCCTCAACCCATGATACCAAATGAGAGCCCCTTCCGAAACACCTGGTAACCGGGTTTCCGTGGACAAATCCCCGATAAATCAAGGACAATAGCGGGCCATGAAATTTTTATTTGATCTATTTCCGGTCTTCCTGTTCTTCATCGCCTATCAACTGGGAGGCATCTACTGGGCCACCGGCTCGGCAGTGGGGGCCAGTG
>DAIDTL010000037.1 GCA_027457225.1 Ferrovaceae bacterium | reverse complement strand
CCGACACCCGGAGTGGTACAGCCGGAAAAAATTAAAACAGCGATGAGTGCGAGGGGGAATGCAACCAGATTTTTATTCATTTAGGGATGGCTCAACCTGGCCGCAGTGATGGCGATGGCGGCTAAACCTTGCGCGTATCTGCCGTGCATAGAGGTCAAAGATGGTCTTCTGATTGGTGTCCAACTGATCGTAAAATGTCTCGGTTCGGACCTGAGCCGCCTCCAGCCTGGCCAGATTTTCCTGCATGAATGCGACACGGGCGCGTAGATGTTCAATCCGACGGGCCATTCTTTCGGGTGTTGTGCCTTCGAAAACCCGCTGTGTTGGCGCTTTGTGCATTTCTTGCCAGGCCTTCATTCGTTCAAACCGCTGGTAAACATCCTCGCTCACTCCAGAGGACCAGGTGTTCCAGGCCTCATTCTGCCCGGGGGCCAAGTTCAATTTGGCCTTGAGCTCAACCAGTTTATGTTGGGCTTGCTGCGTCCAGTCAATAAGAGGGGCCGGAGTGTTGTTGGCCATCGCGGGCACGAGCTGCAGCAACAGAACGCCAGCGACAACCAGAATAATTTGGTGCACCGGTCTGAATTTCATTCTTGGACCTCAATACGGTTTATAAATAGGGGCTCAAAACTATTGGGCCCTGGAAAAAATTCCCCGCCCATTCATACGGGCGGGGCAGGCAGATTTCGCCCAGGGGGGTTGATGGGTGCTATGCCTCGCTCCTGGCACAGGCCACTCAACCCAAGGAGCCAGTGCTGACAGTATTGGCAGAACCGAAGTTAAGCACTGTTAACAAGCAGTTAAGTTTTGTAAATTGGGATGGCGGTAAAAAAATGTAAAGACGGGGACGACTGCTACTGGATCGCTTTGCGCTAAATTATGATTCCACACATAACCACCCAGGCGACAGGGGAGAAAGTGAAAGTATTACTGATTGACGACGACGTTGAATTGGTCGAAATGCTCAAGGAATATCTTGAGCGGGAGGGTGTCGCGGTCACGACAGCAAATGATGGCGAGCAAGGTCTGGCCGAAGTATTGACAGGAGACTATGGAATTGTCGTCCTGGATGTCATGATGCCGCGCCTGAACGGTATAGAAACGTTACGACGTATTCGCATGAAAAGCTGGATCCCCGTCCTCATGCTGACCGCGCGAGGGGATGACACCGATCGGATCATTGGCCTTGAGCTGGGTGCCGATGATTATGTGGCGAAACCCTGCTCACCGCGTGAGCTCACTGCACGCATCAGGGCAATCCTGCGCCGAACGCAAGTGGTTGCACCCCACGACGATTCTCCGCAATTGCTGGAAGTCGGTGAGTTAAGAATGTGGCCCACTCAACGGCGTGCAGAGTGGAATGGCGCCCTCCTGGAACTGACCAGTACCGAATTCAACCTTCTCGAAATTTTGGTTCGCCATGCAGGCCAGTCGGTCAGCAAAAAGAGTTTGTCAGAGCAAGGATTGGGGCGCCCACTGGCGCGATTCGACCGTAGCATTGATGTTCACATGAGCAAAATCCGGAACAAACTTGGAACACTGGCAGATGGACGATCTTATATTTATACCGACTATCGGCAGGGTTACAGGTTTATCAAAGAGTAAGGGGTAGGCGTGGGGCGACTGTTCTGGAAATTTTTCTTTTTTATCTGGCTGGCTCAACTGACCACCATTTGGGGTGTTGGCAGCGCTATCTGGCTGATACGCCACAATGAAAACCAGAATTTGAATGGCGTTGATACCAGCCGGGCAGCCATTTATATCGTCGATGCAGCCGCTTCCACCTTACAGTATGGCGGACCTGACGCTTTGAAAAACCTGCTTAAAACCTGGAGTCGACGCCCTGTTTATGCCGTAGACGAGGACGGGCACGACATTCTCGACCGGCCAGTCGTTCCTGCAACGTTAGAAACGTTGAGGCTCGCCATTCAGCGTGGCCTGGCCTCCCAAACCATTCTGCAAGTTACGAGTTCGGGGCATACATACCTGCTCTTTGTCCCGGAAACTGTGGGTTCCTATGGCGAGTTTGTCCAAAATCGCATGGGTACGAATGCGGGAAATTTACCCCATCGTCCGCGGGAGCGCCTGTTTCCCGTTGTTCCGGTGGTGGCAGCGACCATCGCGAGCCTGATCTTTGCGTCCTTGTTGGCATGGTATTTCTCCAAGCCGATACGTAATCTGCGCTCGGCATTCAAATCTGTTGCCGCGGGCAACTTCGATGTGAACCTGATTTCCATCATGGGAAAACGCCGTGATGACCTCGCCGACCTGGGACGTGATTTCGACCACATGGCAAGCCAGTTGCGAGGATTGATAGAATCTCAACGCCGCCTGCTGCATGATATTTCTCACGAGCTCCGCTCACCCCTGGCGAGGCTCCAAGCTGCCATCGGCCTGCTTCGCCAACAACCCGAAAAGCCGGAATCCTCAATGGAGCGTATTGAACGGGAATGTGTGCGTATGGACAGGTTGGTGGGAGAGTTGCTCACGCTGTCCAAACTGGAAGCCGGGGTAACCGGCTCCATGCAACAGACGGCCAATTTCGACGAATTGTTGGCTGACATCGTGAGCGATGCCCGCTTCGAGGCCAAGGCACAAGGAAAAGGGGTCGAGAGGATTGGCCAGTGCAATACGGCAATACGGGGCAATATCGAGTTGCTGCACCATGCCATCGAAAACGTGATCCGCAACGCCGTAAAATATGCACCTGTCAACACAAGCGTAAAAATTGAAACGTGGGTGAACGCCGAGCTTTGCTCCCTTGGGATCGCTATTCTCGATGAAGGCCCGGGCGTACCGGAAGCCGAGCTGGACTTGATCTTTGAACCATTTTATCGGGGCAGCACCACTGAAAAGCATACTGACGGTCACGGCCTTGGACTCGCCATTGCCTACCGCGCGATCAAGGCACACGGAGGAAGCATCCGGGCGGTCAATCGGTTGACCGGAGGGCTGCGCATCGAGATGTTGATCCCAACATTGCCCCAATATCCCCATACTGAAAGAGCCGGGGATTCTGGCGAGACATAGCGACCCAAGCGACTTACATTTCCTTTCATTTCTTAAAAAGACTTTGCAATTTTTCCGTTAACCAATCCGGAGGGAGTGGCGTTTATTCATGGTGATCAATAACACACGGAGAACACCATGTTAAAACGTCCCATTGCAATTGCCTTGATCCCCTTCACGCTTTCAACTGCCGTCCTGGCCGCAGACAACGGCACCTACATCGGCATGACGGCAGGACAGACCCAGATGCTGGGGAACGGACTCGCCACCGACGCGGGAAACTCCATGGGCCTGTTTCTGGGTCATGATTTTTCCCGGTGGGAAGGTGTGACTTGGGGCGTGGAAGGGGCCTACAACACGCTGGGGAATTTCTCGGGCCTGGGCTATGCCGGCCACGCTTCAGAAGCGGATGTCTCCCTCATCGGGACCTACTACCTGGATCGAGCAAACAAACTGGGCCTGTATGGCAAGATCGGGGTCGACCATACTTGGGTGTCCGTCGCTGGGAACACTGCTTCCGAAGAGGGGGGCACTTATGGCGTCGGCTTGCGTTATTTCGTCACACCCCGGGTGGAAGCCCGGTTCGGCTTTCAGTATTACAGCGTCGGCGGGTCCAACGTTCTGGCCAATCACGATTCCGGCTGGAATCTGGGGGCTGCCTATCATTTCTGATCCCTGGAGCCCTTCATCGGCCAAAGGGTGCGGCTATTGATATTTCCGTAAATCATGACAACCGTCAGGCTTCTCATGGGTCACATCTCTGGTGACAGGAGAATGTACGCATGGCACAAAAGCGAATGAGCGAAGCGACAAGGAAGCGTTTGTGAGCGGGCCGGATGGCGTTGGCCGTTGGGGTGGCACGGCAGACCGTGTACACATGGAAAAGGCTGTTGTCCTGCCGATCTTGCAAAGTTGCACATCACCGCGCGCAACAAGCTCAAGAGTGCACAGAAGCGGACTTCGGTCATCACCGCGTGCTGGAAACAAGCTACTCTCTGGTGATGTCATGATTCATGGAAGTCTCATATAGTTGTTTTTATCAACTTTTTTAACGGCCCCACAGCCCCTTCAAAGTCCCTTCACGCCAAATCGCCAATATATTGCCATTAACCATCCCCCCTTACTATAATGCAGATTGTAAGGACAGAAGGAGGTTGCAATGTCAAACGACGCTACGCTTACCAGCAAGGGTCAAACAACGATCCCCAAGGAAATTCGGGATAGTCTTTCCATGAAGGCCGGAGACCGGATGACGTTCACGTTGATGCCGGATGCCACCGTAGTCATGCGGGTAAAGACCAAGAGTGTCACCGAACTGGCTGGCGTGTTACACAAGAAGGGTCGCAAACCCGTTCCGGTTAAGCAGTTGTCGCGGTGATGCTGGGAGTCAATACCAATGTTCTCGTTCGCTTTCTGGTTCGGGATGACGAAGCTCAGTTTGAGAAGGCGCGAAAGCTGATCAAGCGTGAAGTTGCGGCAGGGCGCCGCGTTTTCGTAAGCCAATTGGTTCTCCTGGAAACAGAATGGGTGCTGCGTAGCCGATATAGCCTGTCAAAGAATCTGATCATTGGAGCCATCTCGGGCTTGCTAGATGCGACTGATGTTCGATTCGAGGATGAACCGGCCATCGAGGAGGCCCTTTTCATCTGGAAGGATATGACTGCCGATTTCGCTGATTGTCTGATCGGTGCCAAAAACCGACGGCTTGGATGTCGAGCAACGGCGACCTTCGATGTGAAGGCTTCCAAGTTGCCGGGGTTTATAGCTGCCTGACGAAAATCGGCGAAGCGTGGTCATATCGCGTTTGCTTGAGGCGCTCCGCCCCGTCAAGCGCCATCTGCTGCCACAACACCGCCACCTGGATCGTCATGTTCGAAACCGCCCCCTCCCAAATTCACCACTTGCACCCTGCGATTGATTGCACTCTCCGGGTTGGAGGGTCGAGGAGCCTGGTGCATCCGTAACCCTCAACTTGCAGTCGAGAAGCCTCGATTCCCCCTTCCCGCGTCAGGTAACTTGCCACCGCTTTGGCGCGTGCCAGGGATAGTGTCATATTGTAAGCATCAGGCCCGACGGCATCGGTATGCCCTCCACAAGAAAGTGCGAAGAGTTGAGTTTGGGGTTGGCAAGCGCTTTGCCAAGAGTGTCGAGAATGATCATGGCATCGGGCGTGAGAACAGCGGAGGCATATTCGAAATGCACATCCAGGTCAATGCCAGGAGATACCGGCACCGGCGCGCGTTTTGATCCCTGGAGCCCTACATCGGCCAAAGGGTGCAGCTAAATTGGCTGCACCCCTGCCGCACCACTCACCGTCTTTTCGTTATACCCTGGAAATTTCGGATTTCATCTGGCTATATTCTTCCCGGCTTATCTCTCCCCGGGCATATCTCTCGTTGAGAATGTCCACCGCAATTTTCCGTGGATGCGCGTCATATTTCTGGTGTGCCCGGTAGCTATAGCCCCAGTTTCCGATGCTTGAAAACAGCAGAAATACGATACCAAACCAAAGAAACCAACCCCACCCAAAATACCAGTCATTCCAATATGAATGATTCATTTTAGTTTCCTTTTATCAGGGAATGCTCAGGCCAAGTATCGACACAGGGTTGTAGAGGGTCTGTACGGTAACGCGCTTATTGGGTTGATCGTTTATTACCGTTTGTAACGGCAATCATCTCTCGCGTGTGTGCGCGCTACCGTGTTGGTGGGAAAGCCGCCCCATGCCGGATACGAGTACCACAAGGCCTACTGAATTGATTGACTGGCGTACCCGGCAGGATTCGAATCCACGATCCCATTTACAACCTGATAAGTTATAAAATCGATGCTCACGTCAGCGGAGATGCAACCCAAAACCAAAAATACGCGGGAGAGAACAATTGCAAATCAATCTATCGTGGGATCCCAAAAAGTCCCCATGACAATCCATGGGTTCAAATTGTGGAAAGACGCTCGACAGTATCCGGATAGCGCTCGACCAGGCGAATCAGAATCGCGGCCTGTGCGTTCGGTCTGGCCCGCCCCTGTTCCCAGTTTTCAAGCGTCCGTTCATTTGTCCGCAGGTACCGGGCAAAGACGCTGCGAGACAGATGCAGCTTCACGCGCAATCCCAGCAACTCTTCAGGGGTGATCTTTGGCGCTGGCTTCACATCTACAGCATGCTGGCGCAAAGTAATCTTGCCCTTCCGCGCAGATTCCAGCGCTTCAAAACCTTCCTTCAACTCGTCAAACAAATTGCGTTTCATTTCGACCTCCTTGCTGCCAGCTCCCGCTCTAGCAGGCCCTTCAAATGTTTGCGTTGCGCGGATGACAGATCGTCCATCTCGTCTTTGTTGTAGACCGTGAAAAGCCAGAACTGCTCTCCGCCCACCCACCAGTAATAGATCACGCGTAGCCCGCCCCGCTTCCCTTTACCACGCGCCTGTCAGCAAATCGAACCTTGCGCAAACCTCCTGTCCCTTCGATGACATCACCCGCTTGAGGGTTGGCCATCAACATCAGCTGAAAGGAACGGAAGCTTTCGTCTGCCAGGTAATCGCTGCGATGGCGCTCGAATGGGGGCAATTCGACGAATAGGGCTTCCATGCACGGAGTATACGCAGGTTGCGTATATTATGCAAAGCCCAAATTGAGAGAGGTGAACTACGAAAAGCAGTATTTCAAATGGCTCGAAAGTGTCTAGGAAAGCGGGGGCGATGCACTACGGAGTCCCGCAAGAAAATTGCGGCCCACGCCCTTGGTGCAACCATTGTAATGTGAGCACATATGGCGTACGATCCCAAAATCAAACTATTGGAGTACCCCGTGAAAACCGCGACGCTCAAGGAAAGCCGCCTGAATATCCGGTGCGACAGCCATACGCGCCAGTTGTTGGATAAGGCGGCCAGTTACGCACACGTCAGCATTTCGGAATTTGTCCTGTCGAATGCATTGGCATCCGCCGAGCGCGTGGTGCAGGAACATGAATCAATCACCTTGAAGCCCAAGGACTTCGAGGCGTTCCTGGCAGCGCTGGATGCACCGACCAAACCCAATGCCACACTGAAGCGCGCGCTCAAACGTCACGCCGATCAAGTTCGTTGATGACTTATCACATCAGGCCGCTTGATACGACCATCAATGCGGCGAGTTTCCAGAGTGGTCAGGAGGCTCTGGATGATTATATCCGTCGGTATGCGTCACAAGATGTACGCAGAAATATCGCCCGAGTTTTTGTCGCCACTCCGGAAAATGCCCCGCAGCAACTGTCTGGATTCTTTACCCTGAGCGCAGGGAGCGTGAGTTGTTCGAGCCTCCCGGCATCTTTGGCGCGGAAGCTCCCTCGATATCCGGTACCAGTTGCACTGATTGGTCGGCTGGCCGTGGATAAGAAATCCCAAGGCAAGGGATTAGGCTCAATCCTGCTTGCCGATGCCTGTCAAAAAGTCTCGCAAGCCAGCTCTGTTCTCGCCGTGGCCGGAATCATCGTTGACGCAAAAGATGAAATGGCCATTTCGTTTTATAAGCACTTTGGTTTCATTCCACTGCAAGGACAAACAGACAGGATGTTGCTGCCTGCGTCAGTGTTTCAATCAAAATAGTCCCAGGTGCAGAAAGCCAGAGCTGCGGCAGGCCTTCAGGATGTCCGGGTTCATGATTTGCGACACATCGTGGGCATGAGGTTGCGGGAAGCCGGGGTGGCTCAGGTTCGGGAGTATCTGGACGCCTTGAATCCGATTGCGGATGAAGGCAACCGGACCAATGCGAACTTGGAGATGCTGTTCAGGGAAAAGGCGGAGTCCCTTCGCAAGAAAAATGGGTTAGGCCGAAACTGACCTAACCTTGATTGTTTGGCGCGCCCGGCAGGATTCGAACCCACGACCCCTTGGTTCGTAGCCAAGTACTCTATCCAACTGAGCTACGGGCGCTTGCGCCGAATTATAGCACCACCCATCGTTTTTCCGAAAAGCCGGCTTCTCCCGAAGGCCTAGGGCGTTACCCTGACAGCCAGCCCCAGCGCCTTGATGCGCGCTCCCAGTGCTTCCAGCCAGGGTAGCGGAAGTGCGGCGATGCGCGAGGCTTCGGGCTGACAGGAAGGACGTGCAAGGCTGTACAGCAGCACCCCGCGTAACGGAATCTGCCGGTCCAGCGCCTGTTGCAGCAGTGCCAGGTAAGCATCGGTCTCGGCTGCCGAAGGAACCGCGCCATCCCATGCCACCATGCAGGTCTGCACCCAGGTGGGACAGGCCGAGGCCGCAGCCGCAAGACGCTTGAGGATCAATCCGGGGCCCAGACGAATGTTGTTGATGCGCAAGATGTCCTCAGAGCGCCCCCGATCCACCTTGAACCATACTTCGCCGTTGACCAGGGCCATGGCCTGAAAGGCGCGCTGGACATTCGCGCGCAGGGCAAGGCTGCCATTGGTGATGACCACCAGCTTGATTTTCCCGACCAATGCATGGGTATGCAGGGCATCGATGGCGATGCCCACGGCTTCTTCAAACTGGCGGGCGCTGGTGGGCTCGCCATTCCCTGAGAAGGCGATGTCGTTGAGACGACGCAAATCCGCCGCCACATAAGTTTGCATGAAGGCGCCCTGCGTCACTTCGGTGAGCATCAAATCAAGCTCGGAGCGGAGCAGTTCAAGATCCACGTTCAGCGCCGAGCCACGGGTGAGATTGGGCACCTGGCAATAAACGCAGGCCCAGTTGCAGGCATTGTTGGTGTTGAGGTTGATGCCGATGGAAACCCCGGCGGCACGCCGCGACACCACCGGGTAAACATGGGTCAACCCCATGACATCACGGTTATGGTTTTCGAAGGTCAGTGGTGTCTGGGGCATGGGGCGGTCAAACGAAGCGGGCATCCAGCTGGCCGAGCACGCCAAAATCGCAATGGATGGCATCCCCTGGCTCGACCCTGACCGGAATGACCACGGTCCCCGTTGTCACGATATCCCCGGCACGCAACACCAGACCCAACGCGGAGAGTTCATTGGCAATCCAGACCAGTGCAATTTTGGGGTCGCCCAGGACCATGGCGCCAGTGCCCTCTCCCGCCAGTTGCCCGTTGCGGTAGACCTGTACCGGATGGGATTTCAGATCGATGCGACGCCAGTCCGTGGCCGCCTCTTCCCCCAACACAAACCAGGCTGCACAGGCGTTTTCGGCAATCAGCTGCGCATCGCCCACGACGCAAAAATCTTCATAGCGCGAATCGGGAACCTCAATGCCAGGCAACACGGCATCCAC
>DAIDTL010000036.1 GCA_027457225.1 Ferrovaceae bacterium | reverse complement strand
CCATTGACTACAGTTTTATAACGCCGAGTTCAACCTTTTATTCCGTATATGGAAGTGGGGATACCCCAAACCCCATCACAGGAATTCAGGCGTTCAGCACCGCCCAGAAGGCTGCGTTTACGAGCGCACTCTCGCAATGGGCCAATGTGGCCAATCTTAATTTTGTTCCGACGTCGGATAACAGCACCACGGTGGGCAACATCCGGGTGGCGTTTTCCACCACCTATAACTGGTCCAACGCCAACGGGTTTACCTATCAGGACTATAGCAGCACAAGCAGTGGCAGTAGTACCGTCTACTCTGCGTTGCCCGACAACGGCAACATCTGGCTTAATCCCACGTCCACCGACACCATCTATAACTCCGACTTCCTCAGCAACGTTTATTCGAGTCCGAGCGGTTCCTCAAGCATGCCCGCAGGGGGGTATGAGTACTTCACGTTGTTGCATGAACTGGGGCATGCGCTGGGGCTCAAGCATCCCTTCGATGCGACGTCGTCCTCATTCAACGCGGTGGTGATCAGCCCCGCCAACACGGTGAGCACCAGTCTGGATTCCAATCTGTATACCGTGATGAGCTATACCACCGTGGCCGGAACCAGCATGGTGGGTTTTAGCTTCAACCCCACCACGCCCATGCTGCTTGACATTGCTGCCATGCAGGCCTTGTATGGCGCCAACATGGGCTATAACGCCGGGGATACCATATACAACTTTAACGACAACCCGGGCCAGTATTATTTCCAGACTATCTGGGATGGGGGTGGCCACAATACCATTGCCTATAGCGGCAACACTTCTTCCAGCATTGATTTACGCCCTGGGTACGGGAGCACCATCGGCAATCCTGTGTACGCCTATGACAACAGTACGCCTTCCAATACGCTCAAGATCCAGAACCTGTGGATTGCCTATGGCACCCACATTGATACGGCCAGCACCACGGGCACCGGCAACAATACGCTGACGGCCAACAATGACGGTGACACCCTCATTGGTGGCGCCGGAAACGATACACTGATTGGCGGCACAGGCAACGACACGTTCAGCGGCGGCGGCGGTAACGACACATTTACTGGCAATGGCGGCGTAGACACGGCGGAGTACCCCAATGCCCTGTCTACCTACACAATAACCAGCACGAGCGTCAGCGACGCGACTAGCACGACCACACTTCATCAGATCGATTATTTGAAATTTTCAGATAAAACCATCTATGTAGGCTCTGCATTAACCAACACCAACGGTAATCTCACCAATGCAGCCAACATTGACGCGCTTCATATGACCTTCACTGGCGATGCTGCGGGTAACACTGTATACAGCACGAATCTTGCCACCTACACGACTGGAACAGCGTTAGCAGAGCAGTTCATCGCAAATGCCGGGTTGAAGAATGACGTGTCGGGGTTACCGACGGTATTTAATAATCTCGGTCTCGCGATAAATGGTGATCAAGGCCTTCCTACCGATGCCGCCAATAACCAGTCCGGACTTTATACCGTCATGGCTGATTTGATACGAAATGACTCCGATGTTATTAAGTACGGCGCCCTAGCCTACGCCACAAATTGGCTGGTCAACGCAGTTGCATCCATTACAAACGCCAACCCTAATTACGATGCTTACAAAGCTGCTGCCGCTGCCCTGGATACCAACATCATCAACGCACACAATTATTCTTCTCAGGCTGCAAACCCCAATCCAGAAGCAATCGGTACGGTTTCTTTGGGGATTACCGGAGTTCTGACGCAACCGTTTGGCGCATAGGATCCGCCGTTACAAATAAAACCAAAATGGAATGGACGTACACACCAGCGGGGTAAAAGCAACCATGACCGGTTCAAGCACCAAGGCAGAAAAAATCCAGGCACTGCTGGATTATGCCGGTGTTCGCATAAACGGCCCCAATCCCTGGGATCTGCAGGTGCATCGCCCGGAATTTTATGCCAAGGTTCTGGGAAAATGGTCCCTCGGTCTCGGGGAGTCCTACATGGATGGGGACTGGGACTGTGAGCGGCTGGACGAGTTTTTCACCCGCATCTTGCGCGCGCAGCTGGACCAAAAAGCGCCGGTGCGACTCAAGCTGCCGTTCATCCTGGAAGCCCTGCGAAACCGTCTGTTCAATCTGCAAAGCCGCAGCCGCGCTTTTCAGGTTGGCGAGCTGCATTACGACGTCGGCAACGATCTGTTTGAAGCCATGCTGGATCCCTTCATGATTTATTCCTGTGCCTACTGGGCCAAAGCCCAGACGCTTGAACAGGCGCAACAGCACAAGCTTGACCTGATTTGTCGCAAGCTGGAATTGCAACCGGGCGAATCCTTGCTGGACATTGGTTGCGGTTGGGGTGGGCTGGCTCGATTTGCAGCAGAACATTACCAGGTCTCCGTCGTGGGAGTGACGGTGTCAAAGGAGCAGCAGCAACTGGCCCAGGCGCGTTGCCAGGGGTTGCCTGTGCAGATCAAGTTCTGTGATTACCGGGACCTTGAAGGACGGTTCGACAAAATCGTGTCGGTGGGAATGTTTGAACACGTGGGCTCAAAGAATTACGCCGCGTACTTTGCAGAAGCCGAGCAACTCTTGAAAGAAGAAGGTCTGTTTTTGCTGCACACCATCGGCAGCGCGATCACGGTTCTAAAAACCGATGAATGGATTGATCGCTACATCTTTCCCAACGGTCATCTTCCTTCCTTGAAGGAGATTGGCAACACGCTGGAACCCGGCTTGCAACTGGAAGACTGGCACAACTTTGGACACGACTACGATCGCACCCTGATGGCCTGGCACGAACGGTTTGAACGCGCCTGGCCCACCTTAAGCGCGCGCTACAGCCAGCGTTTTTACCGGAAGTGGCGCTATTACCTGCTCTGTAGCGCCGGCCTGTTTCGCTCAGGCGAAGGGCGCTTGTGGCAACTCGTGTTGTCGCGACGCTCTCGTCAGAGCGAATACCAGTCGATTCGTTAACTACTTCTTCATCAACTGTCCACGAATCTCTCCAGAAGGATTGTTGGCGGTATGGATGTTGACGTACCACCGGCCTGCCATCAGCGCATCGGCTTGTTCGGGCGTCAGCATCGCTTCCCCTTCGATTGGACTGGTCAGGTCACCGGTAATTTTTACCGTAACTCCAGCGGATTCCGAAGTGCTGGCCGGGCCATGGAAATGGGCCGCGGTAGCCCGGCCGCTCAACCCATCATAGGTGATGGTGTATTTCAGTTTGCCGCTCGCGGTATCCAGCATCGCGTCGACCGAGCCTATACCGGGGCCGCTCTTGGCCGGGATTTCTGCAGCCGCGGACAATTTGGCGATGAGATGAGCTGTTTCGGCCCATGCCGGACTGCCCAGGAACAAGGCGAGTGCGGCCAGGGCGAGTGTTTTTGATAAAGAATGCATGAACGCCTCCCTGAGTGTCATTAGGGGTCAGACCCCGTTTTTTGATACTACGCCGGTTCGGCTAAAAATCCACCCGTGAGAATCACAAGCCCGCGCACCACCAGCAGGGCGCGCCCTTGGCTGTGGTGGGTGGCACGCGCTGTGGGCACGTCTTTAAGAATCTGGCGGGCAGTGATGACTTGGGCCAATTCCAGCGCGTACATTGTGATCAGCAGACCGAAGTGCATCCAGACCAGGAAGGAGAGGATGTCATTTTGCTCGATCAGGCGATGCCACCAGTTGCGGTGAGTCACCAGAAAAAAAGGCATGGATACATCAAAGGCGATGGTGGCCCCCATGACCAGCATGTGAAAGGCCCGCCGCTTGCGCAGGAAGTAGGCCACGAGCATCAGCAGATAACTGGCCGTGGCCACCAGGAAAGGAGTAAGGGTCATGGCCGGGTTTGTTCAGTCATCCAGGTGCTTAGGGCAGCCAGGGGAGCATCCTGTACGCGGCTGGCCAGGACGCACAGCGCAAATTCCGAAAGGCTTGAAGTAAAACCCAGTGGAGCGATCAGTCGACCTTGCTGGAGTTCACGCTGAACCAGCTGTTCCGGTGCGATGGCAATGCCCAGTTTGGCGACGGCGGCCTCCAGCATCAGTTGCAGATTATCGAAGTGGCGCACCAGGTTCAGTCGGGCCGGGTCAAGGCCGTGCAACTCGGCCCATTCGATCCACGCCTCACGCCGCGATAGCGTATAGAGCAGGGGCTGTCCCAACAGTTCCCCGCCGTTGCCGGGCAAGGGTGCCCAGTCCGGTGCACAGACGGGCCCCGCACGGTCGCCAAACAGGGTAAATGCATGCACCCCTTTGGGCCAGGGAGGGCGTGCGCTCACCACCAGCGCGTCGATGCGCTGGGCAGCCAGATCCTGATAATTTCCCTGGGTTTGCAATTGTAAGCGCAGCGCGGGATGGGTGCGCTCGAAGTGCTCCAGCCGCCGGATCAACCACAGGGCCATGAAGCTGCCCGGTGCAGCCAGGGTGATGGCTTGCGCTTGCGAGCGGGACAGCAGCTGGTGGCAGGTATCCTCCAGCAGACTCAGCGATTGGGTCGCTGAACGTTGCAGGGCCTGGCCGGCGGGGGTCAGCGCGACGCCGCCCGCATGACGGGTAAAGAGGGGCTGCCCCAGCCATTCTTCCAACTGGCGAATCTGGGGGCTGACGGCGCTATGGGTCAGGGAAAGCTCTCGTGCAGCTACCGAAAAATTCAACATCTGAGCACAGGTCTCGAAGATCCTAACTGAGTGTAAAGGTGGGAGCTTGCGCATAGGCAGATATAAATTAAATTGACACCTACCTGCAGTATAAGTCGCTTTTTGCGGCTTGCCTATCCCTTTTACAATAGGGCCCACCAATCAGTACCCAGGCCAGAGGGGGCCCATACCATGGACATCCAGATTCCGCAGCAGATTTTTAATACCGCAACGCACGATCCGTGGCGCGGCTTCAAGGGTGATGTCTGGAAGCGCGATATCGCCGTGCGCGATTTTATCCACGATAACTACACCGAATATCGGGGAGATGCCGGCTTTCTGGCGGGACCCACTGAAAAAACACTAAGGCAATGGGCGGTGGTCGTTGCATTGCTCAAGCAGGAGCGTCTTAACGATGGTGTGCTGGAGGTGTCCACGGAAGTGGGATCAAGCATCACGTCCCATGGCCCGGGTTACATCAGTCGCGAAGATGAAGTGATCGTTGGCCTGCAGACCGACGCGCCACTGCGTCGCGCCATTTTCCCCAAAGGGGGCTTGCGCATGGTGGAACAGTCACTCGAGGAATATGGGTTCCCCCCCGTGCCCAACAAGATCAAGGAAATTTTTCAGGACTATCGCAAAAGCCACAACGAGGGGGTGTTTGATGTATACGATCCCGAAATTCTGGCCTGCCGTCGATCCGGGGTGATCACCGGCCTGCCCGATGCCTATGGGCGCGGGCGCATCATTGGCGATTATCGGCGTATCGCCCTGTATGGTGTGGATGCGCTGATTGAAGAGCGCAAGCGCCAGAAAGCCAAAACCGATGGTGCCGAGTTTACCGAAATGGTGATTCGCCAACGTGAAGAACTGTCCGAACAGGTCAAGGCGCTCAATGAATTAAAGATCATGGCCCTGGGCTACGGATTCGATCTTTCCAAACCGGCCAGTACGGCCCTGGAAGCGGTGCAATGGCTGTATTTTGGCTACCTTGCGGCAGCCAAGGAAGCCAATGGTGCAGCCACCAGTGTGGGGCGTGTCACCACTTTTCTGGACATCTATATCCAGCGCGATCTTGACGCGGGGCGCATCACCGAGGTCGAAGCGCAAGAGATGATTGACCATCTGGTGATCAAGTTTCGCATCATTCGCTACATGCGCACAAAGGACTTCGATGCGCTTTATAGCGGGGATCCCACCTGGGTTACCTTGAGCCTTGCCGGAATGAGTACGGATGGGGCGAGCCTGGTCTCAAAAACCTGTTTCCGCATTCTGCAGACGCTGTACAACATCGGCCTCTCACCCGAACCGAACCTGACGATTCTGTGGAGCGTCGGATTGCCCGAAGGATTTAAGGCATTTGCTTCCAAGGTGGCCATAGATACATCGGCTGTCCAGTTTGAGAACGACGACGTGATGCGACCGCAACGGGTGGGGGGCGTGTCACTGGGAGATGACTACGCTATTGCCTGCTGTGTGTCTGCCATGCGCGTGGGGAAACAGATGCAGTTTTTTGGGGCCCGGGCCAATCTCGCCAAAGCCTTGCTGTACGCCATCAATGGCGGGGTAGATGAGATGAGCGGCATGAAGGTGGCAAAAGGGTTTGAGCCCATCACCAGCGAGATCCTTGACTACGAAGAGGTGATGGCACGCTTTGAGAAAGTGCAGGACTGGCTGGCTTCGGTGTATGTGCGGGCGCTCAATACCATTCACTATATGCATGACAAGTATGCCCCCGAGCGCTTGATGATGGCTTTGCATGATCGCGACATCCTGCGCACCATGGCCATGGGAATTGCGGGATTGAGCATTACCGCAGACAGTCTTTCCGCCATCAGGCACGCGCGTGTCCGACCCATTCGCAACGAAGCGGGGATTGCCATCGACTTTGCCATTGAGGGCGACTATCCGGCCTACGGCAACAACGACGATTCGGTGGACAGCATCGCTGTGGCACTCACTGAAGGATTTATGGAACGGCTGCGGCGGCATCGTTTCTATCGTGATGCCGTGCCGACCCAGTCGGTGCTGACCATTACTTCCAATGTGGTGTATGGCAAAAAAACCGGCACGACGCCTTGCGGCAGATTGGCTGGCAAGCCATTTTCCCCCGGAGCCAACCCCACCAATGGGCGGGATCAAAATGGCTGGATTGCAGCCGGCTTCAGTGTTGCCAAGATTCCCTACGACGCTGCGCAGGACGGCATCAGCTGGACCGCATCGTCCACGCCGGGCAGCCTGGGCAAGACACCGGAAGAACGCATCGTCAACATGGCCAACTGTCTCGATGGTTTCTGCGATGCCACCGGGTTCCACATCAACGTCAATGTACTCAACCGCGAGACGTTGTTGGAAGCCATGAGGCACCCTGAAGAATATCCGCAATTGACGATTCGGGTCAGTGGCTACGCTGTCAATTTCATTCGCCTTACCCGGGAACAACAGCTCGATGTCATCTCTCGCACTTTCCACGAAACCTGCTAAGTACGCACAGGATCTGGCTGGGACCATCCACTCCTATGAAACTGGCGGGGCAGTGGATGGCCCCGGAATGCGTTTTGTGCTGTTCATGAGCGGTTGCCAGATGCGTTGTCATTACTGCCATAACCCGGATACCTGGAAAATGAAGGAGGGAAAACGGGTCAGCGTAAGCGAAGTGGCAGCGGACATCGGCAAGTACGCCTCCTTTCTGAGGTTTGCCGGAGGGCTGACCATCTCTGGAGGCGAGCCCCTGGTGCAGGCGGATTTTGTGGGGGCCTTGATTCGCAAAGTCAAGGCAGAATACGGTTTGCATGTGGCGCTCGACACCAACGGGGGGTTGGGCGATGCGGTCAGCGATGCGTGGTTTGACCCGGTGGATCTGGTATTGCTGGACATCAAGCATATCGATCCCATCAGGCATCGCGACCTTACCGCCACGGCGCTACAACCCGTGCTGGAGATGGCGCGTCGCTTGTCCTGGATGGGCAAGCCGATGTGGATACGCTATGTGCTGGTACCAGGCTGGACCGACGCTTTCGATGAGGTGGAACGCATGGCGGATTTTGTGGCAGCGCTGGGGAGTGTTCAACGGGTTGAAGTGCTGCCGTTTCACAACATGGCGGCCCACAAGTGGGCCGCCATGGCAGGCCGTAAGTATCTGCTGGAAGGGACCCCCGCACCTACCCCGGAAGTTGAAGCGCGCGTGCGGCAGCAGTTTGCGCGACGCGGGCTGTGGGTAGCCTGACCCTGAGCTTAGCTACACTTGCTGTCGCCGCAGTTCAGGCAGGTCAGGCAACCGTCCATTTTGATGACAGCCTGCGTCGAGCATTTGGCACATAAGGTCGCACCTGTCGGGAATCCGGTATCAGATGCAACGTTGCTGGCCTGAGACTGATTTTCCACGTACTCCATCCGCTTGGATTCCAGAAAAGCCTTTTGATGCGGTTCCTGTTCGGGGCGCTTCAACATGCCGATTTCGTACAGGTGCTCCTTCAGTACTTCGCCAATCTCAGCCACCAGGCTGGGAATGTACCTTCCGCCTTTCTTGAAGTAACCCCCCTTGGGATCGAACACGCTGTGTAACTCTTCCACCAGAAACGTGATGTCGCCGCCTTTGCGGAACACCGCGGACATGACCCGGGTGAGCGCCACGATCCACTGGAAATGCTCCATGTTCTTCGAGTTGATGAAAATCTCGAAGGGACGGCGATGTTCCTGCGGGGTGCCCTCGTTCATGATCACATCGTTGATGGTGATGTAGAGTGCATGATCGGTGACCGGCGTCTTGATCTTGTAGGTGTTGCCCACCAGTTTGTCCGGACGGGACAGCGGTTCGCCCAGCTGATGAATTTCGGCGGTCCGGGTTTCGGCGGGAGCCGCTTCGGGGGATTCCGTAACGACGGCATATCCGGTAATTTTTTTGTTAATGGTGAGTGTCATTGTATTCTCCCGGGTCAGAATTTCCCGTAATAACCTTCTTTGAGGGCGTCGTACAGGTTGGCTGCACTATGCAACTCGCCGTCGTATTCGATGTTCTCATTGCCTTTGGCTTCTACGGTTGTGCCATCCTCCAGCGTAAAGCGGTAAGTGGTGTTTTCCAGATCCTTTTCCGTCACCAGAACGCCCTGGAACGCTTCCGGGTTGAAACGGAATGTGGTGCACCCCTTCAAACCCCGTTCGTAGGCATAGAAATAAATGTCCTTGAAATCCTCGTAAGGGTAATCCGTCGGCACATTGATGGTTTTGGAAATGGAGCTGTCAATCCATTTTTGGGCTGCCGCCTGGATGTCCACATGGGCACGGGCCTGAATGTTGGAGGAATCGACAAAATAGTCGGGCAGCTTGCCTTCGCCAGATTCTGCAAACGGCATGGCCTTGGGATTGATCAGGGTGCGGTAAGCCAGCAGTTCGAAAGAGAACACATCCACCTTCTCTTTGCTTTTTTTGCCCTCGCGAATCACGTTGCGGCTGTAGTGATGGGCAAAGGAAGGTTCAATGCCGTTGCTGGCATTGTTGCCGAGCGACAACGAGATGGTGCCGGTGGGGGCAATCGAACTGTGATGTGTAAAGCGCACGCCCTGGGTGGCAATGCGTTCGCGCAGCGCATCGGGAAACTGTTGCATGTAACGGCTGTATCGCCC
>DAIDTL010000035.1 GCA_027457225.1 Ferrovaceae bacterium | reverse complement strand
GCTTCATGGGGACGGGCAGGCGCCGGCGCAGGCTCATCAAAGCAGCGCGGAGGACATTCCTGGCCGTGACGAAGTCGCCGCGGATCAGGTGCCCCACAAAGCGCATGGGCGCGGTCAAGCGCCAGCTGGTGCTGCTGCGCATTTGCGCCAGCGCAGCCAGGAGCAGGTCACGGTCGGTGGTCATGGCACTCAAACTTTCCTGGAGCATGTGGGCCTGCTCCTCCATGAACCGGAGGTCCTGACTGAGTTGCGTTACCGTTTCGTTGAGGCGCCCGATGGTCTCATTACGCTGTCCCACCGCTTCGTTGAGCTGCGCAATGGCTTCATCGCGCTGTCCCACCGCTTCGTTGAGCCGCCCGATGGCTTCGTTAAGCTGTCGTGCCTCGTCATGGCGCTGGGCCACGACCTTCTCGGCCTGATGCAGGGCCAGGGATTCCCGGCCCGGTCGCTGGTCCAGTTTCAGGGTGCCGAGTTCATCGGCCGTGAGAATCAAAAACGCTTCGGCCGCTTCCACCGTTTCCGGCAGGGTGTAGGTGCGGTAGCGGTTGAGGCTGGTGATGTGGAGGTCATAGCGTTGTCGGGCCAACTGGCTGGTAAAGCAGGCCATGGCCTGTTGCTTCAGTTGCAGGAAAGGCGTGATGTCGACCAGGGTGTTGGGGAGCAGCGGCACGCCCACTTCATACATGCCAAGGCGCACCCGCCCTTTCTGGCGGATGACGGCGGCGATGGCTGCCTCGGCCCCGGCCCGATGGTCCCGATGCATCTCCCAGCAGGAAGGTGCGAGCAACAGGTCGGCCTGCGATTCCACAAGCCAGCGGCTGATCTTTTCCACAAGATCCGCTCCGGGCGCGACCAGGCCGTCCGGCAGCCCCCAGAAGTCGGGCGCGCCATAGCCGATGATTTTGGCAGCGGCGCGGGATTCGGAATGACGAACGGCCACAGCCTCACCGCCGCCTTCGCCTGCAAACTCATCGGACACCACCGCCACATGGACCGGAATGGCGCGTGACGCCAGGCCGGCCAGTGCGCCGCCGCAACCGAGGATTTCATCGTCGGCATGGGGTGCCAGCACCGCCACGCATCGCGCATCCAGGGTGGGGGTGGCCGTATAAGGAACAAAAAACCTTTCCATCGCGCTCACATCGTATTGAGGTCACGCCAGCACAGGCTGCGCACTGGCCACGAAACACAAGGGGTCAGCCGGGCATAATACACGCCGCCCGAAAACCGCTCGCGCAGGTGGGCCGGCAATGAGGTCTGACTCCCGCTGCCTATCTGCCCGATGGCCGGCACAAAATCCGGATTGGGGCTCACTTCCAGCAACCACCCGCGCGTCCAATCAGCAGGAATGAAAAATGTCACTTTGCCATCACAGGGCTTCAGCAACGGGAATGGCGCCGCCGGTCCGGATTCCGGAAACAGTTTCTGGAGCCAGCGCGCCAGCCCGTTCGATTGAAAATGCTTTTTCTCATAGGCCGGCCAGCCGGCGCTGATCAGCCGGCCTTTTTCCGGCGAATGGGTATATTCATGAACCGCCAGGGCCCGGGGAATCATCCACAGGCGATACCCGGCGGAGCGCAGGCGCTGCATCAGATCCGAATCTTCCCAGTAAAGAAAAAAGCGTTCGTCAAACAGCCCGCCGGCAGCCCGAAGGGCGGAACGCCTGAGCAGCACATGGCCCCCGGACAGCGCGGGAACGCAAACCGGCTGCTCACTTTGCCAATAGCGCAGGGCATAAGCCCGAAACCGCCGGCTGCGCCACCCGCGCGGGCCAACCGGGACGCGTGACGGAAACGTGCTGGGGGGCATCAGGAATTGTCTCCCGGCATCCCAGAACACTTTGGGGCCCACCGCCCCTGTAGACGCCTCGGATTGCAAGGCTGCCAGCAGTATGGACAGGGCTCCGGACAACAAGTAAGCATCGGGGTTTAACAAGAGGATTGCGTCCCCCGAGGATTGCTCGTAGGCCTGGTTGCAGGCCCGCGCAAATCCCGTATTGACTGCGTTGACCATCACCTGCACCGTGTCCGGCAACCCCGCCTTCAGTCTCCGGGCCTCGTTCCCGTCAACGCTGTTGTCCACCACGATGACTTCGCAGGGAACCCCCTGATCGAGCACCGACCGCACCGCGCGACTGACAAGGGCCGCTGAAAAGTGGTTGACGATGATGACGGATACGGCCGGCATGCTATCGCCCCTTGATCATGGTGGGCAACAGGTCGGCAGCCCACCAGCGTCCCGGCCGCTCCAGAATCTGGCGGCTCAGGAAATCGTACAGCGACTTGGCCGCGGCGCCGTAGCCTTCCGGCCCCGGAACCCTCGGCGGATGAATCACCAGACGGTAGTGTCCCGGACGCTCCTGCACACAGACAAAGGCCCCCATCGGTGCTTTCGCAAACTCGGCCATGCGCACGGCGCCCGGCGCCATGTAGCGCGGCGCCCCCAGAAAATCGAGCAGGAGGCCTTCCTCTTCCACGAGGGCTGGCGCATCCACCAGGATGACGGCGGACTCTCCGCGCGGCAGTCCCGCGTAGAGGGATTTCAAATAAAGCTCGGCTTGCAGTGCCCGGCCGCCATTGAAGTAACGGGCCATGGCCGCGTATTTGCGGACGTAATAGGAGCGGATGGAAGCGGGAATTCGCGCATCTTCCACCACGGTGGACGTCATCAGGTTGAACTTCAATCCCGCCAGACCCAGACGCACGATGCCCAGCATGACACTGTCAAAATGGGCGGTCATCCAGACCGTTCCGCTCGCGGCGGGTTCGCACAAGCGTTGCGGGTCCATGCCCTCCCAGTGCATCGTGACTTCGGGCGCACGGCCCGCAATGATGAGATGGGCCTGCCACTCCTCCACGGAAGCCGTCACAAACCGCTCCTCCAGGGCGCGTTCCAGTGCCTCCGGCCCGGCGGAGGGCAGCAGTTCCGACAGTGCCGTGCGGGTGGCGCTCCTCACATAGTGATGATGCAGCGAGAGTGATCGCCAGTCGCGGTCATGGCGGGCATCAGCCCTTCCTCTGCGGGCAGCGATCCTTCCTCCCAGCGCAAAGGGCAGGCGTGCAGCAAGCGGCAGCACCCCCCGATAGGCCAGCTCCGAGACGGCATGTTCCCATGCCCAGTGCAACGACTTCAGCATGGTGTCCCGGTCATCCGGCGAGTTTGGCCGCAGCGCGCACCTGGACCGCCGCGGCAACATCTGAAGTGAGGGTGATGCAGGGGGTGGTGATCGGCAAACGGTGGCGCCATTTTTCCTGGAAAATCGTGGCGGATGCCGTGAATCTGTCAATAAAACTTTCCGAGAACCGGGCCCTTGGCAGCGCGGAATGATGCTCGCAGTAGGCCTCCACCACCGCCACTGAAAACCCCCGCTGCCTGGCCTGCAGGGCCAGGTCGGCAGCATAAAAATCAAACCCCAGCGCGGCATCCAGTGCCAGCCCGGCATCGCAGCGCACGGCAAAGCAGAGCTCGTCGAGGGTGTCGGCCAGCGCCGGCAGGGGGGCAGACCCCACCAGCAAATGGCCGCGATCCAGAACGTGCCCCAGGTGCACGGGATGAGGCCTGACCCCAATGCCATACACCCCCACCACGGCCAGGCGATCAAACTGGCGCTGTGCCGTGGCAATGCCCGTCAGGAAATCGCGGTCCCAGCCCTCGGGCAGCACGACATCCTGATGCACGAACACCAGCCAGGGGCTTTGGGCGGTCTTGAGCGCCGCATTGAAAGCCTCGGCAGCGCTGGTGCAATGCTCGAAAAGCGCCAACGGATAGCGCTTCTTCGCAAGACAGGGCGAGGTCAGCAGGCAGCGCTCGAGCACTTCGCGATGATTGACGCAGGTGACAAAAGATAATTCCATACTTAACCGTCCCGTCAGCGAAAATCCGCATCACCGCCCATCAGCCACCAGCGGTCTTTGAGCCGTTGCACGGTTTCGGGCTGACGCCATACGATGGTGGGAACCACCACTTCCGTGGCCTGCGCCTGGCCTGCCTTGCCGGCAATACTTTTAACCACCGCCGGTGTGGCCCAGGCAAAGACCCGTTGCTGCCCGCCCCGTTCTGCAATGCGCCGCGCCACATCGACCAGTGCCGCCATCCGGTGGCGCGGTGCCACCAGGTCCAGAAGTTCCAGACCGTGAGCGCCGTGATCACGCAATACCACCACCCCCAGGGAATGCCCCGTCAGGCGACGCGACACCAGCAGGACGTGATAGCGCTGCACCGGGTGCTGGAGATAGCGATGCCGCAGAAAATCGAAATCGCGCACACCCACCACCTCGTCGGTCAGGTCCTGGGCCATGCCCTGCCACAGCCGGTTGACGGCCGGGTGGTCCGAAACCGTCAGGGGCCGCGCCAAGACCAGCCGCCCATGGCCCGCCCCCTGCGCCGGCCACTGCACCTCAAGAATCCGGTCCATGGGCTGGTAAAGGTGTAACGCAGCGCCCAGGCGGCTGGCCCGTTCGGAAGGAAAGCCGAAGGCAAAATCGTATTCCCTGTGGGTGCCCATCCAGCGGGTGGTAAACCCCGTCGCCGCTTCATAGAAGGGGCCGTGTCGGGTCAGTTTTCCCCGCAGGGCCGGGGTCACCATCACGTCGCCGATCTGCACCGCAGTCACGGTGTTTCCAAAGCACTGTACGGTACGCGGCACCCCTCCATAAAAGGCCACGACGTCTCCCGCAAATTCCACCAGGGTGCCGTGACTGCGGGGGTTCTGGTATTTCCAGCGCCACAATGCCGGCGCCATGTCGTGGCCAAAAGCCCGCCGGAACAACGCCAGCAAGGCCGGTTCGTCGGCAGCAAGCGCCTCCCTCACCTGTCTTGCGGGGGCCTCCGAGGGCCTGTGGCCGACATCAATCATCCTGTGGCTGTGCAACGCTGTTCCAATGATGGGCAAGGGTCACCAGACCGGGCTCAAGCCAGGACTGTTCCACGGTGATCTCAATGGCTTTCAATGCCTGTTCGTACACGTGAAGCATGCGTTCGCAGGCCAGAAATACCGAGGCGGTATACGTCCCGCGCAACAGCGGCACCTTGGGAAACGTGATTGATGCCACGCCACGCCCCCGCTCATCGCGGCTCAGCACGAATACATCGTTGAGCGAATTGACCGTGGCCACCACCGTTCCCGATACGCTGTCAATCCCGACGCCGATGCAGGGGATGGGCAGCCCGACGTCCGATAAAAATTCGATGCGCAGGGTCAGGTCCGAGGCACCCGACTGCAAGACCACCCGACTGCCCTCCACGCCTTCGGCCCGTGCGCTGATGCGCTCGATGCGTGCCGTCCCCTGGGGGGGTGGCAAGGGGGCCGTTTCGGGCGCGGGTTTGACCCCTTCTTTCCGGGTCGCAGGCCCTTCCAGGGATTGGCTATAGGCGGGCAACACCGAGATGGGATTGCCCAACTGCACGGCCCGGCCATTTTCCAGCCACAGCGCGCGACTGCACACCGCTTCGATGTGATAAAGGGAGTGGGAACACACCAGCACGGTTTTACCCCCTTCCCGCAACTGCATGATCCGGTCAAAGGATTTTCTGGCGAAGGCCCCGTCCCCCACAGAAAGCGCCTCGTCAATGATCAGGATGGCAGGATCCACACTCGTGGCAATGGAAAAAGCCAGACGCATGAACATGCCGCTCGAATAGGTCTTGACCGGTTGGTCGATGAACCGGCCGATGTCGGCAAAAGACAGGATGTCGTCGAGCCGCGCCTCGGTCTCTTCCCGGGTCCGCCCCAGAATGGCCGCATTCATGAAGACGTTTTCGCGACCGGTAAATTCCAGGTTGAAACCGGAGCCCAGCTCCAGCAACGCCGCGACCCGGCCTTCCACTTCCACCGAGCCGGTGCTGGGTTGAAGGATGCCGCTGACCAGTTGCAGCAACGTGGATTTGCCTGCGCCGTTGCGGCCCACGAGACCGAACACTTCGCCCCGTGGAATCTCGAAACTGATGTCCTGCAATGCCCAGAAGAGTTGCTCGGGATGCAACGGACGCCCCAGCAGGGCCTGCTTGAGGCGATCCAGCGGGTGGGTAAAAAGAGTGTAGCTTTTGCCCAGGCCGCTGACGCGGATGGCCCAATCAGAGGACATCGGCAAATCCTTTTCTGACCCGCCTGAAAAACAATGCGCCCAAACCGGCCCATCCGATCCCGATCAGTGCGTAAACCGCCAGCGCAGACCAGTGGGGCCAGATCCCCTCAATGGTCACGCGCCGGGTCTCTTCGATGATGAGCGTGAGCGGATTGATGATCAGCCAGGGACGCAGGGCCTCCGGCAACGCGTCCACGGGGTAGAACACCGGGCTCAGAAACTGCAGGAACGTCACCACCAGGCCAATCAGCTGGCCCAGATCCTTGAGGTAAACGCCCAGCGCCGAAAGAAACCAGCCCGTTCCCAGCAGGAAAGGAATCATGGCAATCCACACCAGCGGCACGGCGACGAGCGCGGGTTGGGGCGCGCCGTGCAACACGGACACGGCCAGCACCAGGACCAGCGCTGCTGTTACCAAGTGAAACAGGGCCGAGAACAACGCGGCCCACGGCAAAATTTCCAGGGGAAAGACCACACGCTTGACGAGGTTGGGCTGATCCACGATCAGCCGCGGAGCGCGCAGCAGATACTCCGCAAAGCAGTTGAACACGATCAGGCCGGCGTACAACCGGATCGCAAAATCAAAATCGTCGCCGTCTGAATTCAGCCAGCGCGCGTGGAAGATATGCTGAAAAACGAAGGTGTACACCGCAAGCATCAACAGCGGCGTCACAAAGGCCCAGGACAGTCCGCCGTAGGAGCCCCGGTATCGCGTGCTCACTTCGCGCATTGCAAATTGCCGGATCAGGCCGCGCTGGGGCCAGGGCCAAAGATAGTCCCGCAAAGGGAGGATGGAAGCCATAGGGCCTGATTGTAAACCACCGACCGGTCAGGGGTCAGACCTCATGCGCTCCCAGTAGAGCGTCCCGTTTTTGGGGAGGGTCAGCAAATCGGTATAGGACACCCACCCTTCGGGGGCGTTGTAACGAATGTAGAAGTCGGGGTTGGCAATGTGCACCCGGGCGGCTCCCACGGCACTGATCGGCACTTTGCTGCCTCCCACAGAGATGAGTTCATAGCGGCCCTGGCGTGGGGGCCCCACGCGCCAATTCAAAAAATTGGAGGCGGCATCGTGCCCGATGCCCAGACTGAAGGGCGCCTGCCGCAAGCTTTCATGCCAGGCTGCAATCGCCCCGGGCAGTTGCTTTCCGTAGTCCACATACCCCTTCTGCGTTTCGTCGTAACGCCAGACCGTCTGGAAAGGATGTCGCAGATGCGTTAACTGAATCTCATCATAAATGAACTGGGGCCCGCCCTGCCCTGGATGGACCGATTCGCGAATTTCCTGAATCCCTTTCACCTGTTGATAGGGGACCTCTTCCGGGAGCCACACCAGTTGCGTGGCATCGCCGGACCACAAGGGTTGTTCCAGGGTCAGCGCCCTGTGCGCCTGCTGCGCGGCATCGATCACGCTTTGATGCGCCAGCAGATCACAACGAAGTCCCAGCATCAGCACAAACAGCCAGGCCAGTCCCCGCAGGATCGGCTTGCCTTTTGAAATCGTATCAAGAGACAACGCCACCATCACGACACATAACAGTGCGGGAACAAACTGGTACCGGGGTGTTCCCAACAGGCCCTCATGCACCGGCACCAGCGGCAACAAGACTGCGGTGAGGGCGGCCAACAGGAGGGGCAAGCGGTTGGGACGAAGATAAAGGGCACCGGCCAGCGCCAGCAGGGCAAAGCCGACGATCAGGCTGGCACGGGTATCCCCGCCGGACAGCGCCCGGGGCAACTGGCCAAAATGATGCAGCACCGATGCCATCGAAACCGGCCCTGCCGCGCCATAGCCTCCCACCCACTCTCCCAGCATCCAGCGCCGCCAGAACAGATAGATCAATGCGCCAATACCATAGGGCAGCAACCCTCGCATCCTGCTGAGGACCCGTCCTCTGGGCAGCGCCAGCAGGATCAGGGGAAGCAGGGCAAACACTTCTTTTGAGGACAGCGCGAGAAGATAGGCCCCGGCACCCAACCCGGCCCAGATGCGGCCCTGCCGGGCTTCTGTACAATCCAGCGCCTCAAGAAAAAAGAACAGCGACACCAGGCTGAACATCAATCCGGACACGTAATGCCGCGACATCAATTGGTGCGCCAGGATCACCGTGGGCGGAGAGAGGATGAACAGGGCCGCCCCCGCAAAAGCCCAGGGTCTTGAAGTGAAGCGCTGCAAAATAACGTACAGAAGACCGGCGCAAAGGGCCAAGGTCAGCAGGACATGTCCGTAATATCCCGCCGCATTCAGGCCAAACAGCGCATGGTCCACGTCAAAATCCAGCACCAGCCACGGGGTGAGGTTGGCCGTCGTCAATTCCCGCCAGCTTTGCGGATCAAAAAAATACGCCAGGGGACTGTGCGTCATGGCGTAGGCCAGGATGATGGGATCGTCATCCGAGAAAAACCCCCACCCGGTCACGCGCCCATCCACAAACAGCAGCATGCCCACCAGGGCCAGAAGGGCGGCCAGATCCTGCCAGCGCAACTTAAGCCCGCAGGTCATTATTTTCCGATACCATGGGATGATGGCGCTGAATGACTGTCTTCATGGCTAAAGATACCACACCAAAAACCGTCAGCTTTGTGTTGCCCTTTTTCAACGAGCAAGGGAACATCGGCAAATTTTTCGAGCAGCTCCTGGCGGTGCTGGCCCCCTTGAGCACGTATCGTTTCGAGTTGATCCTGGTGGATGACGGAAGCCGGGACGGCACCCTGGGTGAGCTGCGTCGCTTTTGCCGGTCCATCCCCTCCGTGGGACCGCTCACGGCGCACCTGGTGGTCTTCACCAGAAATTTCGGCAAGGAAGTCGCCATGACCGCGGGTCTTGATATCAGCACCGGAGATGCCGTGATCATCATGGATACGGATCTGCAGCACCCTCCCGAATCCATTCCTGCTTTCCTGGCGCAGTGGGAGGCTGGTGCAAAGCTGGTCATCGGCCAACGCACAAATCGCAATACCGATACGCTGGTGTATCGAATCTTTGCCGGGCTGTTCCACGCCATTCACAACAAGCTCTCCAATATCAACCTGCCGCGCGGCACCGGTGATTTTCGGCTGGTGGATCGCGAGATCGTGGCGCAACTGGTGACCCTGCGCGAACGACAACGATTTCTTCGCGGGCTGTTTGCCTGGCTGGGTTATGAACCCTGCATCGTGACCTACGATGTCCAGAGTCGTCACCAGGGCCGGTCTTCGTTCACCCATTGGCGTTCCTGGAATCTGGCCCTTGAAGGCATTACCAGTTTCAGCACGGTACCCATTCGCCTCTGGACCTACCTTGGCCTGGTTGTCGCCATTGCCGGCTTTGGCTATGGGTTTTACGTGGTGCTC